>NZ_JAKFZM010000108.1:0-2198 GCF_021654205.1 Leisingera sp. MMG026
GATTTGCCGTCCCGCTGCACTGACCGAATTATTTTCAAGTGCCGGATTGCGAGATGTTAAGACTAAACCTATCGACATTCTGACACCGTTCGCGGATTTTGATGACTATTGGCCTCCCTTCCTT
The DNA here is from genome assembly GCF_021654205.1 of Leisingera sp. MMG026. Classification (NCBI taxonomy): domain Bacteria; kingdom Pseudomonadati; phylum Pseudomonadota; class Alphaproteobacteria; order Rhodobacterales; family Roseobacteraceae; genus Leisingera; species Leisingera sp. MMG026. Next base: position 125 of record NZ_JAKFZM010000108.1, read on the forward strand.
TCCGGAATTGCGCCAGCGCCGGGCTATTGTGCGTCTCTGGATGATGCAGCGCGCCAGAAGTTGAAAAATCGCTTGATTGAAACATTGCCGACTGACCCTGACGGGTTGATCTTGCTTGCGGCTCGGGCGTGGGCAGTTCGGGGGACGGTGAACGGTAGCTAAGTCCGCGACCTGTGAATTGCCCTGACGACCCTCGCTGCGCCGTTCACGAATGGCTGCTAACCCTGCCGCCGCGCAGCGTTGTAGATCGAGCATTTGCAGCGATTTTAGCGCTGCGTGCGCTCGCAGCATGATTTGAAGACTTCCGCAGTGGGCTCAAAGCCGACTTGCGGCGAAGCGGCAGCAGGGTTGCAGCGAAACCTCACCGGAACCCTCCCGACAGATGGCACAAGCCAGCCCGAAGCAGACCTCCGGCCTGCCGCATATCCACTGCTGGTTCGCATGCAGGTAGGGCGGAATCCGGTCATTCGCTGCGGGTGCGAGAACGCGACCGTCGACAGACTAAGCTCTTCGCCGAACCACAATCACAAGGCTTGCTGCAACCACTCACGCTCGAACTCCGTCAGAGCTGCCTTCGGATTGTGGATGGCTTCGTACAAGCGGCTCCTCAAGCTCGTCTTGGTGTCACTGTCAACGTAGAAGCCCTGCGAAATCTGAATTGGCACCCCTTCCTCGTCCAATTCCTTGAGAATTTCCGGCTGAAACCAGCTTCCAATGCCGCCAAGAAACAAACTGTAGTCGGCGTATGGCGAGGACTGGCGGACAAATAGCTCTACTAAAGCAAAGTTCTGCGGCAAACCATACTCGCAGGCCCGCAAGAACTTGAAGATATTGTCTCGATTTTCCGGTTGACCCTTGTAGCTCAGATCTTGATCCAGAAGGAAACCTTTTAGGCTTGTTGCCTTTCGAAGTCTGTCGATAAGTGTAGCAAGCTGTCTGGTGTTGAATGCTCCAAAAGAACCGACCTTCTGTTGAGAACAGAATACATCACAGACTTCGAGTATCTCAGGCCATCTTGGCCACCGTGCCCAAATCAACCTATCGCTCTCTTCAAGGGAGCGGATTACTTGCTCTTTTATGGCTATGGCTGTTTCCAACCCGATTGAAGACGCCAATGTAAGCTCGCTGCCATCGAGACCTAACTGGTCACGGTAGTAACGAAACCTATTATCTGACCGCTGTGATCTATCCGGTTTGTCGATATGTACAATGTACTCGTCGGGTAGCTCGTCGTCCTCAGAAAACAGCGTTGGGCTGACTTCCAGTTCGGTGTGCTCTGGGATATCGTTGAACACCATCACTTGGCCTACGTGATGTTGTCCCAGCCGACCGGCGCGCCCCTTGATATTTGAGTAGGTGAAGAAGTCATACGAGTCCCGATTGATCTTTTTATCATAGATCATGACTGTCTTTGCCGCCGTGTTGACGCCTTCAATGAGCGTTGACGTGCAAAGCAGTATGGGAAGCTTACCTTGATTGAAGAGGCGAACCATTTGTGCGGCAATCGCTCGCGGGATGCGGCCATGGTGAACACCAAAGCCATAGTAGACGGCTAAAGATAAAAAATTGTTGCGCCCAATGTTGTTTTTCAACCAAACAGCGAAGTCGCTTGTTTCTTCTGCGGCGGCCATCTTTTCAGAAAGCTCAATTGCGAGTTTATTGGCCCGGCCCGGTGACGAAATGAAGACCAGCGCGGGCCAGTTTCTATCCTCGCCAATTTCTTCAATCAGACGTTCGTGCTTGTCTGATACCCCTTGGAGATCCAAGGTCTCAACCGCGACAGTGGAAAAACGAGTTCTCAGAAACTCAAAGTTCCACCGGGAATCTGGTGCAACAGATATCTTGTCGATATTGGGGCCAAGAAAGAAGAACTGCTTGGACCGCTTGAGCAAACGGTAGACCGCAGCGTTGAGTGTGATGCTTCGCTCGTCACGCCTGTCGGGATCAAGTTTGTAAAACTCGTCAACGACAGTGAGGTCCAAATCTCCCAAATCTTCGCGGTATATCAGTCGCTCTTGGGTTCCTAAGAAAATGGTCGGGGCATCCGTCGATGTTTCACTTTGGTGCATCACCA
>NZ_JAKFZM010000109.1:0-2163 GCF_021654205.1 Leisingera sp. MMG026
GCCAACAATGCAAATTCTGCATTTCGAGAGCTGCCCGGCGAGCCGCTAGACGGATTAGTGAATGAGTCACCACGAACAAAAGGGGCCGAAGCCCCGTCTTGCAACCGTTTGAATAGGTGTCTCCGCCGCAGAACACTGAGGTGCGGGCACGCAATTGGCTGCGCCAACCGCTTTCGCCCGCCGTCCCTCAAAATCGACAGCCTTAGCTGTCCATTTTGAGGGCGGAAATAAACGCTTCCTGCGGGATGTCCACTTTACCGAACTGGCGCATCTTCTTCTTGCCCGCTTTCTGCTTGTCCAACAGCTTGCGTTTGCGCGTCGCGTCGCCGCCGTAGCATTTGGCGGTCACGTCCTTGCGTAAGGCGCTAAGGGTCTCGCGCGCGATCACCTTGCCGCCGATGGCCGCCTGGATCGGGATCTTGAACATATGGCGCGGGATCAGCTCTTTCAGCTTTTCGCACATCGCACGGCCGCGCATCTCGGCGCGGTCGCGGTGCACCATCATCGACAGCGCGTCCACCGGCTCATCGTTGACCAGCACCGACATCTTGACCAGCGCATCCTCGCGGTAACCGGTCATCTGGTAGTCGAATGAGGCATAGCCCTTGGTCACCGATTTCAGCCGGTCGTAGAAGTCGAACACCACCTCGTTCAGCGGCAGGTCATAGACCACCATAGCGCGGGTGCCGGCATAGGTCAGGTCTTCCTGAATGCCGCGGCGCTCCTGGCACAGCTTGAGGACGTCGCCGAGGTAGTCGTCAGGCACCAGGATCGTTGCCTTGATGCGCGGCTCCTGGATGTGGTCGACCTTGGACATGTCGGGCATGTCGGCAGGGTTGTGCAGGTCGATCTGCTCGCCGTCTTTCATGTAGACGTGGTAGATCACGCTTGGCGCGGTGGTGATCAGCTCGATGTTGTATTCGCGCTCAATCCGGTCGCGGATGACTTCGAGGTGCAGAAGGCCCAGGAAGCCGCAGCGGAAACCGAATCCAAGTGCTGCGGAGGTTTCCATCTCGAAGCTGAAGGAGGCGTCGTTCAGGGCCAGCTTGTCGATGGCGTCGCGCAGGTCTTCGAATTCAGCGGAATCGACGGGGAACAGGCCGCAGAACACCACAGGCTGGGCGGGTTTGAAGCCCGGCAGCGCGTCTTCGGTGCCGTTTCGGTCATTGGTGATGGTGTCGCCGACGCGGGTGTCGCGCACCTGCTTGATCGAGGCGGTGAGGAAGCCGATCTCGCCGGGGCCGAGGCTGTCGATCATCTGCATCTCGGGGCGGAACACGCCGATGCGGTCCACATGGTGCAGGGTGTCGTTGGACATGAATTTAACCCGCATGCCCTTTTTCAGGGTGCCGTCCATCACCCGCACCAGCACGATCACGCCAAGATAGGCGTCATACCACGAGTCCACCAGCATCGCCTTCAGCGGCGCGTCGCGGGTGCCTTTGGGCGCGGGCAGATGCTGCACAATGCTTTCCAACGTTTCGCGGATGCCCTGGCCGGTCTTGGCCGAGACCCGGATGGCGCCCGAGGCGTCGATGCCGATCACATCCTCAATCTGTTCCGCCACCCGGTCGCAGTCGGAGGCCGGCAGATCGATCTTGTTCAGCACCGGCACGATTTCGTGGTCGGCCTCCATCGCGTGATAGACATTGGCCAGCGTCTGCGCCTCGACCCCTTGCGAGCTGTCGACCACCAAGAGCGAGCCTTCGACCGCGCGCATCGAGCGGGAGACCTCATAGGCAAAGTCGACGTGGCCGGGGGTGTCGATCAGGTTCAAGACGTATGTGTCGCCGTCATCGGCGGTATAGTCGATGCGTACGGTGTTGGCCTTGATGGTGATCCCGCGCTCGCGCTCGATATCCATCGAGTCGAGCAGCTGTTCCTTCATATCGCGGTCCTTCACCGTGCCGGTCTCCTGGATGAGCCGGTCGGCAAGGGTGGATTTGCCATGGTCGATGTGGGCGACGATGGAGAAATTGCGGATTTTGGCGAGCTCTGTCATGCAAGGGGATATGATTTGAAACCTTGCTATGGTCAAGCGGGCGTATATGGTCGCAACACAGATATTTGTTCCGAAGGCAATTAGAGCTTGGCAGAATCGCGAGGGATTTCCGATCTGGACCAGCTCGAAAGCTGGCTGAGTACTCAAGACGTGCGCATGCC
>NZ_JAKFZM010000011.1:0-130722 GCF_021654205.1 Leisingera sp. MMG026
GGGGGGGGGGGGGGGCCCGCCCCCCGCGCCCCCCCCCCCCCCGCGCCCCCGCGCCCGGCCCAATGCCGCCAAGGGGGTTCCGGCACTGCCGGAAAATCCTGCGGGAGCGGGAGCGCCCCTTCAAGCCTGACTGGCGGCATGCCTAGAGCCAGATGAACGCAACGGCCAAGCAGTTGTGGCTCTATTGCCTGATGCGCCTGCTTGGTTCATGATCCGCGGCGGAACAACGAGAGAGCGAAGATGCGCAAATTCCTAGTGGTCCTGGATGACAGCCGCGAATGCCTGAACGCAATGCGCTTTGCCGCGATGCGGGCAGCGCATACCGGCGCGGGCGTGACCATCCTGTCAGTCATCCCGCCCGACGAGTTCAACCACTGGATCGGTGTCGGCGAAGTGATGCGGGAAGAGGCGCGAGAGCGGATCCACGCCCATTTCGAAGTCTTTGCCAAATGGATGCGCGACCGCCAAAGCGTCGACCCCGATCTGGTGATCCGCGAAGGCGAACCGGTGCCCGAAATCCTGAAGTACATTGAGGACGACGCGGAAATCGGCGTGCTTGTGCTAGGAGCCGGCACCGGGCGCAAAGGACCGGGACCGCTGGTCACTCAGCTGACCAAAACATCCGGCGCCCTGCCGGTTCCGATCACGATTGTGCCGGGCGATCTGTCGAAAGAAAAGCTGGAAGCGATTACCTGACAGTCTTCGGGGGGGGGCAAAGCCAATGGAACGCAGTGTCACTTTCTGGTTCGAATTTGCCTCCACCTACTCCTATCTCAGCGCAATGAGGATCAGCAGCGCCGCCAAAGCGCGCGGCATTGCTGTTATCTGGAAGCCGTTTCTGCTGGGTCCTATCTTTGCCGCCCAGGGCTGGGACACGTCGCCGTTCAACCTCTACCCGGCCAAAGGGCGCTATATGTGGCGCGACATGCAGCGGATCTGCGCAGCCCGCGGCCTGCCCTTTTGCCACCCGGATCCGTTTCCGCAAAACGGGCTGATGGCCGCGCGGCTGGCGCTGGCCGCATCGGAACAGGACCGGATCCAAGCCTTTGCCCAGTCCGTGTATCTGGCCCAGTTCGGCGACGGGGCCGATATCTCCGCTGAAACCGTTCTGCTGGACTGTTTGCACAAAGCTGGACTGGATGCGAACCTGCTGGACCGCGCGCAATCGCCTGAAATCAAATCGGCACTGCGCGCACAGACCGAGGCGGCCAGTGTCGCAGGCATTTTCGGCGCGCCCAGCTTCACCAGCGGCACAGAACTGTTCTGGGGCGACGACCGGCTGGAACAGGCTTTGGATCACGCCGCATCCCGAACGATTTAGAATAGTTCCAAATCTTGACTTGGCGGGCCGCAGAGCGCATATCGGGGGCACGCTTAACGGAGACCCGACATGTTCATTCAGACTGAATCCACGCCCAACCCGGCGACGCTGAAATTCCTGCCGGGCCAGACCGTTCTGGAAGCAGGCACCGCTGATTTCCCCAGTGCTGATGCCGCAGGCAAATCGCCGCTGGCCTCCCGCATCTTTGCGGTAGACGGCGTGACCGGCGTGTTCTTCGGCAACGACTTCGTGACCGTCACCAAGGCCGACGCCGTCGAATGGGACCACATCAAGCCCGCCATCCTGGGTGCGGTGATGGAGCATTACCAGTCCGGCCAGCCGGTGATGGCGGACGGCTCTGCCGATCCGGCCTCGGGCCATGCCGAGCATACCGGCGAGGACGCGGAGATCGTCAACCAGATCAAGGAACTGCTGGACAGCCGGGTGCGCCCGGCGGTGGCCCAGGATGGCGGCGATATCACCTTCCACGGCTTTGACCGCGGTGTGGTCTATCTGCATATGCAGGGCGCCTGCGCCGGCTGCCCGTCTTCGACCCTGACACTGAAGATGGGCATCGAGAACCTGCTGCGCCATTACATCCCGGAAGTCACCGAGGTGCGCCCGGTTGCTGTCTGACTGGCTGCGAAAGGACAAACCATGACGTCCGAACCGCTGGTTCTGGGTTTTGACACATCGGCCGCGCATTGTGCGGCCGCTTTGCTGCGCGGCGACGCAGTGCTGGCCTCCCGGCTTGAGGAAATGACCCGCGGCCAGGCTGAGCGGCTGATGCTGCTGCTGGAGGAGGTGCTGGCCGAAGGCGGTGCCGTCTGGCAGGATCTGGATGCGATTGGTGTTGGCATCGGCCCCGGCAATTTCACCGGCATCCGCATCGCCGTTTCCGCCGCCCGCGGCCTGGCGCTGGGGCTGGAGGTGCCGGCGGTGGGCGTCGATGGGTTTGAGGCCCGCGCCGCCGAGGGCACCCTGCCCGCCGTGCCCGCTCCGCGCGATCAGGTCTATGCCGCCTTGCCCGGCGAAGCACCGCGTCTGATGCCGCGCCAGGAGGCTGAAGATGCCGCCCGCGGTGCCGGGCTGGCCTTTGCGCCCGTGGCAAGCCCGGCAGGGATTGCCGAAGCTGTTGCGCGCATTGCCGCTGCACGGTTCCGCACCGTGACTGATCCGCCTGCACCGCTGTACCTGCGCGCTGCAGATGCGGCGCCGTCCAGCGATGTTCCGCCTGCGCTGATTGATGAGTGAACCGCTGACACCAAAGAAAATGGCCGCGACCCATGCCGCGGCCTTTACCCGGTCCCGCCCGTGGCGCGCTGCTGAATTCGCCTCCCTGCTGGACAGCCCGCTGGTTTTCGCCGCCGGTGATGCGCGCTGTTTTGCCCTGGTTCGGGTAATTGCGGATGAGGCGGAACTGCTGACAATTGCCACCGATCCCGCGCATCAGCGCCAGGGATTGGCGCGGCGCTGCATGGCCGAGTGGGAATCAGCCGTCCGGGATCGCGGGGCCGCTGAAGCCTTCCTTGAGGTGGCCGAGGACAATGCCCCGGCGCAGGCACTGTACCGGGCCGGCGGATTCGCGGAGTGCGGCCGCCGGAAGGGCTACTACCTCCGCCAGGGTGCCGCCGCAGCGGACGCGATCCTGATGCGTAAAGCGTTACCTTAGGCCAGTTGCGCGGATTCCGCACCATTTGGTCAAAAAGCGGTTGACCCCCTCCCCGACCTGCAGGCTAAATTGCCGCACCCTTTAAGGCCTGAACGGGGCCGGGCAGCGGAGAACCCCCGCTGCATCCAACAATAATGACAGTGGGAGTTAACCTGATGACCCTGATGAAATCGCTGATGGGCGCAGCCGCGTCGCTGGCCCTGACCGCAGGCGCCGCACTGGCCGAGCCTGCGCTGATCTTCGACCTGGGCGGCAAGTTCGACAAAAGCTTTAACGAGGCAGCACACGGCGGCGCCCAGCGCTGGGCCGAGGAAACCGGCGAAAGCTACCGCGAGATCGAGCTGCAGTCCGAAGCCCAGCGCGAACAGGCGCTGCGCCGCTTTGCCGAGGCCGGCGCCAACCCGATCGTGATGGTCGGTTTTGCCTTTGCCGATGCCCTGGGCCAGGTGGCAGCCGATTACCCGGACACCAAATTCACCATCATCGACATGGTGGTTGAGGGCGACAATGTGCGCTCGGTTGTGTTCAACGAGCACGAAGGTTCCTATCTGGTTGGCATGATGGCGGCGATGGCGTCGAAATCGAACACTGTCGGCTTTATCGGCGGCATGGACATCCCGCTGATCCGCAAATTCGCCTGTGGCTATGCCGAAGGGGTCAAGGCCGCCAATCCGGACGCCAATGTGATTTCCAACATGACCGGCACCACCCCGGCGGCTTGGAACGACCCGGTCAAAGGCTCAGAGCTGACCAAGGCGCAGATCAGCCAAGGCGCTGACGTGGTCTATGCCGCGGCAGGCGGCACTGGCGTCGGCGTGCTGCAGACCGCAGCCGATGAAGGCATTCTGTCGATCGGCGTGGACAGCAACCAGAACCACCTGCATCCGGGCAAAGTGCTGACCTCGATGACCAAGAAGGTCGGGAACGCCGTGTTTGAGGCCTTCACCGACGGCGCGGACATGGAGACCGGCTTCTCTGTCATGGGCCTGTCCAATGGCGGTGTCGGCTATGCCATGGACGAGCACAACGCCTCCCTGGTCTCGGCTGAGATGCAGTCCGCCGTGGATGAAGCTGCCGCCAAGATCGCCTCGGGCGAGATCAAAGTGCACGATTACATGGCGGATGACAGCTGCCCCGCGCTGAGCTTCTAAAGAGAAAGCCCCAGGCCATGACGGATTCACTTCACACTCTGTTTGCGGCCTGGGGCGACCCAACGCCTGAAGGCCGCGCTTCAAAAACGGACGCGGCCATCGGGCCTCGTTTTTACTACTCCGATCCCAACTCTCCTGCCCCAATCGAAGGGCGCGATGCCTATCTGGAATATGTCGCGCAGTTCAGCGCGATGATGCCCGGTGCCGCGGCCAAGGTGGTTGCCGTCTCGGAACACCACGGCCACGTGCGCGCCACGGTGGATTTCGAAAAGGATGGCAAGCGCATGGTGCGCGGCCAGTATTTTGCTGATCTTGAAGACGGCAAAGTGGTGCGGCTGATCGGATTTACAGGCATGGGAGAGCCCGATTGACCGCCCCCGCCATTGAACTCAAAGGCATCTCCAAGGCCTTTGGCCCGGTCCAGGCGAACAAGGACATCTCGATCAGCGTCGCCCCCGGAACCATTCACGGGATCATCGGGGAAAACGGCGCCGGCAAATCAACGCTGATGTCGATCCTCTATGGGTTTTACAAGGCCGACAAAGGCGAGGTCTGGATCAAGGGGCAGCGGACTGCGATCCCCGACAGCCAGGCGGCGATTGCTGCCGGCATCGGCATGGTGTTCCAGCATTTCAAACTGGTGGAGAACTTCACCGTTCTGGAGAACATCGTGCTGGGCGCCGAGGACAGCGGCATGCTGATGCCCTCTCTGCGCCGCGCCCGCAAGGAGCTGAAGGCGCTGGAGGAGGAGTATGAGCTGTTTGTGGACCCAGACGCCCGCATCGACGAGATCGGCGTCGGCATGCAGCAGCGTGTCGAAATCCTCAAGGCGCTGTACCGCAAGGCCGAGATCCTGATCCTGGACGAGCCGACCGGCGTGCTGACGCCGTCCGAGGCAGATCAGCTGTTCCGCATCCTTGACCGGCTGCGCGCCGAAGGCAAAACCATCATCCTGATCACCCACAAGCTGCGGGAGATTATGGAGTATACCGACACGGTCTCGGTGATGCGGCGCGGCCAGATGACAGCCACCGTCAAAACGGCTGAAACCAGCCCCGAACACCTGGCCGAGCTGATGGTCGGCCGCAAGGTGCTGCTGCGGGTGGATAAGGTGCCCGCCCGGCCCGGGGCGCCGGTCCTTGAGATTGAAAACCTGCGGGTAGTGGATGAAGCCGGCGTTGAACGCGTCAAGGGTATCAACCTGACGGTGCGCGCAGGCGAGATTGTCGGCATCGCAGGGGTAGCCGGCAATGGCCAGTCGGAGCTTTTGGAGGTTCTGGGCGGCATGCGCGCGGGCAGCGGCAGCATCAAACTGCATGGCACCCCTTTGCCGCTTCAAGGCCATGGCGCGGATGCACGTGCGCGGCGGGACGCCCATATCGGCCATGTGCCGGAGGACCGCCAGCGCGAGGGCCTCATCATGGACTTCCACGCCTGGGAGAACGTGGCCTTTGGCTATCACCGCGATCCGGCCTACAAAAACGGACTGCTGTTGGATAATGCCGCCCTGCGGGCGGATACCGAAGCCAAGATGGAAAAGTTCGACGTGCGCCCGCCGGATCCCTGGCTGGCCGCCAAAAGCTTTTCCGGCGGCAACCAGCAGAAAATCGTCGTCGCGCGCGAGATTGAGCGCAACCCCGAGCTTTTGCTGATCGGCCAGCCGACCCGCGGCGTCGATATCGGCGCCATTGAGTTCATTCACAAACAGATCGTGGCCTTGCGCGATCAGGGCAAGGCGATCCTGCTGGTCTCGGTCGAGCTGGAGGAAATCCTGTCGCTGGCGGACCGGGTTGCGGTGATGTTTGACGGCATGATCATGGGGGAACGCCCCGCCGATCAGACCGACGAGAAAGAGCTGGGCCTGTTGATGGCCGGTGTCGCGGGGGAGGCCGCGTAAATGGAAAAGATGCCGAAATGGGCCGATGTGGTCCTGATCCCGCTGATCAGTCTGTTGCTGGCCGCGATCCTGTCAGCTTTGGTGATCCTCGGGATCGGCGAAGACCCGGTCGCCGCGGTCAAACTGATGGTCGATGGCGCCCTGGGGTCCACCTATGGCTGGGGCTACACGCTCTATTATGCCACCAACTTCATGTTCACCGGCCTTGCGGTGGCGGTTGCTGCCCATGCAGGCCTGTTCAACATCGGCGGCGAGGGCCAAGCGATGCTGGGCGGGCTTGGCGTGGCGCTGGTCTGCCTGCTGATCCCCTGGCCGCATTGGTCGCTGGCGCTGGTCTTTGCCGCCCTCGGCGCCGGGATTTTCGGCGCCGCCTGGGCTGCGATCCCTGCCTATCTGCAGGCCAAGCGCGGCAGCCATATCGTGATCACCACCATCATGTTCAACTTCATTGCAGCAGCGGTGCTGAACTATGTGCTGGTCAATGTGCTGCGCCCCCAAGGCTCGATGGATCCGGCCACCGCGCGGTTTCCCGAAGCTGTGCATCTGCCGTCTTTGCATGAGCTGCTGGCCCCGGTCGGCATCAGCTTTTCCAAATCGGCACCGGCCAATGTCAGCCTTCTGGTTGCCGTCGGCGCCTGCCTGTTTATCTGGCTGCTGATCTGGCGCACGCCGCTGGGCTATGAAATCCGCTCGCTTGGCAAATCGGAACCGGGCGCGCGCTATGCCGGCATTTCTTCGGTGCGCACTGTCATGATCGCGATGCTGATCTCCGGCGCGATGGCCGGCATGATGGCGGTCAACAATGTGATGGGCGAGGCTGAACGGCTGGTGCTGAATGCCACAGAAGGCGCGGGTTTCATCGGCATCGCGGTGGCACTGATGGGCCGCAACCATCCGTTCGGCGTATTCCTGGCGGCGATCCTGTTCGGGTTCCTGTACCAGGGCGGCGCCGAGCTGGCGCTCTGGACCTCGATCCCGCGCGAGCTGATTGTGGTGATCCAGGCCTTGGTGATCCTGTTCACTGGCGCTTTGGACAACATGGTTCGGATGCCGCTTGAAAAGATCTTCCTGGCGGCGCGGAAGGGGCGGAGCTGATGGATTTCCTGACGATCATCCAACTGCTGGATTCCACCGTCCGCCTGGCGACGCCGCTGCTGCTGGCCTGCCTCGCGGGCCTCTTTTCCGAACGCGCAGGCATTTTTGACATCGGCCTGGAAGGCAAGATGCTGATGGCAGCCTTCTTTTCCGCCGCTGTCGCTGCCGTCACCGGCAATGTCTGGCTGGGGCTGCTGGCCGGTATCGGATCCTCGCTGGTGCTGGCGGGCCTGCACGGGGTGGCGTCGATCACCTTCCGCGGCAACCAGCTGATTTCCGGCGTGGCCATCAACTTCCTCGCAGCAGGCATGACCGTGCTGATCGCACAGGACTGGTTCCAGCAGGGCGGCCGCACACCGTCGCTGATCAGCGGCGGCCGGTTTGGCCCGGTCTCCTTGCCTTTTGCCGACAGCCTGTCCGGCGTGCCGGGACTGGGACCGGTCTATTCCGAGCTGCTATCGGGGCATTCAATCCTGGTCTACATCGCCTTTCTGGCGGTGCCTGCCACCTGGTGGGTGCTGTTCCGCACCCGCTTTGGACTGCGCCTGCGTGCGGTGGGGGAAAACCCGGCGGCGGTAGATACTGCCGGCGTCTCGGTTGTCGGCCTGCGATACGCGGCAGTGATGATCTGCGGCCTGTTGTGCGGCATTGCCGGTGCTTATCTGGCCACCGCCCTGCAGGCAGGTTTTGTCAAGGACATGACAGCGGGGCGCGGGTTCATCGCGCTTGCGGCGCTGATCTTTGCCAAGTGGCGGCCCTGGCACGCGATGGGCGCCTGCCTGCTGTTCGGCCTTTTGCAGGCCGTCGCGCTGCGGTTCCAAAACATCGAACTGGGCGGCATCACCATTCCGGTGCAGGCGATGGACGCACTGCCTTATGTGCTGACGGTGGTGATTCTTGCAGGTTTTGTCGGCAAGGCGATTCCGCCCCGCGCTGGCGGCGAGCCTTACGTCAAGGAGCGTTAAGCCCTGCGTCTGCCCTGCTGAAACACCCGGCCCCGCGCCGGGCGTTTCCTTTTCTGCCCCTCAGAGGCGTCACAGCAGGCCCCCGTTGCTCCGCACGCAGTGCGGTGCCCGGCCCAAGGCCGCCAAGGGGATTGGCGCAGCCATCTCCTGCGGGCGCGGGAGTGTCCCGCCTGTCCCCGTTCCGCAAACCCAGCGATAAGTCCAGTTTGATGCGTCAAATCAGTCCTGCACGCTGCAGAGCGGCATAGATCATTGATTTCTGAACGAACTGCGGTTTAACAAGGACCATGCAGATATACCTTCCCATAGCTGAGGTCTCGGTCAATGCCTTCCTTCTCCTGGGCCTCGGGGGAATGGTCGGGGTTCTCTCGGGCATGTTCGGAGTCGGCGGCGGCTTTCTGATGACGCCGCTGTTGTTTTTCATCGGCATCCCGCCGGCTGTGGCGGTGGCCACGGAAGCGAACCAGATTGTCGCCTCGTCCTTTTCCGGGGTGCTGGCGCATTTCCGAAGGCGCACCGTCGATATCAAGATGGGACTTGTGCTGCAGGCCGGCGGCCTGATGGGCGCGGCGCTTGGGGTGGTGGTGTTCAACTACCTCAAGGCGCTTGGCCAAGTCGATCTGCTGGTCAAGCTTTGCTATGTCGTCTTCCTGGGTGTGGTCGGCGCGTTGATGTTCATCGAAAGCCTGAATGCCATCCGCAAATCCAAGAAAGCGGGCGGCGCGGCCCCTGCAGCACGGCGGCAGCGCAGCTGGGTGCATGCGCTGCCGTTCAAGATGCGGTTCCGCACCTCGGGTCTCTATATCTCGGTGATCCCGCCGGTGCTGGTCGGCATCTGCGTCGGCATTCTGGCCGCGATCATGGGGGTCGGCGGCGGTTTCATCATGGTGCCTGCGATGATCTACATCCTCGGCATGCCGACCAAAGTGGTTGTCGGCACCTCGCTGTTCCAGATCATCACGGTCACCGCTTTCACCACCATGCTGCATGCCACCACCAACTATACGGTGGACATCGTTCTGGCAGTGCTGCTGCTGGTCGGCGGCGTGATCGGCGCCCAGATCGGCACCCGCATCGGTGTCTACCTCAAGGCCGAACAGCTGCGCATCCTGCTGGCGCTGATGGTGATCATCGTCTGCGTCAAGCTGGGGCTTGAGCTGCTGCTGCAACCGGCTGAGCTGTACTCCCTCGGCGCTGCGGGAGGCCATTGATCATGCGCAAGCTGTTTATGTACGCCCTCACAGCTGCCGCCCTGGCACTGCTGCCGCAGTCAGCGGCCCAGGCCGCCAAGGAAGAAGTTGTTTTGGGCCTCAGCCAGGACCGGGTGGCAATCACCGCCACTTTCGATGGTTCGGAGATTCTGATCTTTGGCGCGGTGAAGCGCGAAAGCCCGATCCCGTCGGAGGATCCGCTGGAAGTGATCGTCACAGTGTCCGGCCCTGCCCCGGCAGTCATGGTGCGCCGCAAGGAAAAGAAACTGGGCATCTGGGTCAATGTGGACAGCGTGCTGGTCGACTCGGCCCCGGCTTTCTATGCGGTAGCCACCAGCGCACCGTTTGCCCAGGTGCTGACGGATACCGAAGATCTGCGTTTCCGGGTATCCATCGAACGGGCCATCCGATCGGTCGGTGCGGCAATGCACATCCGCGGCGCCCAGTCCTTTGCTGACGCGGTGGTGCGCATCCGCGAGGACAACGGGCTCTACTCGCTGCGGGAAAATACTGTCGCAGTGGATGAGCAGACCCTGTTCCGCACCGCCATCGAAATGCCGGCGGACCTGACTGAGGGCGATTACCAGACCCGCATCTTTCTGACCCGCGGCGGCGAGGTTGTGTCCAGTTACGAGACCACAATCGATGTGCGCAAAGTGGGGCTGGAACGGTTCCTGTTTTCGATGTCCCGCGAGCAGCCGTTTCTTTATGGCCTGATGGCATTGGCCATTGCGATCGCCTCCGGCTGGGGCGCCTCCGCGGCCTTCAGCCTGCTTCGGAACCGGTAAGAGGGGCCTGCCCCTCTTGGCCGTACGGCCAATTCACCCCGGGGTATTTTACCAGAAAGAAGCCCCCTGGTCCTTCTTTGCGGAAATACTCCCGCCGGAGGCGCGCAGCGCCATGCCCAACGGGAGCGGCGCATATCTAATGCGCCGGTGACGGGCGGGAGACATCAGCCGCGGCCGATATAGGGCATTTTGGCCGCCATCACCGTCATGAACTGAACATTCGCCTCCAGCGGCAAACTTGCCATATGCAGCACTGAGTTTGCTGCATCCTCCACCGCAAATGTATGCATCGGTTCGGCACCAGGGTTGGCGACGGCGTGACGCTGGCTCAGGTCTTCGACCATCGGGGTCCTGGTGTTGCCGATATCGATCTGGCCGCAGGCGATATCAAAGGGGCGGCCGTCCAGTGACAGGCTTTTGGTGAGGCCGGTGATCGCTGCCTTGGTGGCCGCATAAGGCGCCGAATGGGGCCGCGGGACATGGGCGGCGATTGAGCCGTTGTTGATGATCCGCCCGCCCTGCGGCGATTGCTGCCGCATCTGGCGGAAACACGCTCGGGCGGTCAGGTACATGCCTGTGAGGTTCACATTGACGGAGGCAAACCAGTCTTCCAACGGGATTTCATCAATGGTGCCGGGCGGGGTGAAGATGCCAGCGTTGTTGAACAGAACGTCCAGCCGCCCCGCCGCCATGGCAAAGCTGTTCACCGCATGATCCACAGCCGCCGGGTCAGTGACATCCGCTGGCAGCACATGGGCGCCCGTGCGGCCCTGTGCCACCTGCTGCAGCTTGTCCGCGCGGCGCGCCAGCAGGCCAACCTGCCAGCCTTCCGTCAGGAACAGTTCTGCGACGGCACGGCCGATGCCTGAGCTGGCGCCGGTGATCAGGATGGATTTGCTCATGCCGGGGTATTCTCCTGCGTCTCCAGCGTCAGCGCGGCGGCTGGCACCGCCTTCAGGTCATCCACCTGCAATGGGCCCGACGGTTTGGCCAATCGGTTGCGCACCACCCAGATCAGCCGCTCCTGCGCCCGGGTGATCGCCACATAGGCGAGGCGCTTCCACAGCGGCTGGCCTGCTTCGACCCGGCCCATGCGGGCGGCGGCATAGATATCCGGGGCAAACACCTGGGTGGTGTCCCATTGCGAGCCTTGCGCCTTGTGGATGGTCACCGCCGCACCATGCAGGAAAGTGGCGCCCATGCGGGCGGCGTAGGGGATGAACGGCTCTTCCTCGTCCGGCTTTTCGATTTTCACGATAGAGGCCGCAGAGACCTGCGGATCCTCGGCCCCCATCACATGCAAGCGGGAGAATCCGGGTTTACGGCCGGCGCCGAGAAAGATCACCTGGGCGCCCTTGATCAGCCCGCGTGCCTCCAGATCCAAGCGTTTCTTGCGGTGTTTCATCGGCAGTTCGATACCGTCGCAAATCAATGGCTCTCCGGCGATCAGCGCATCCTCCGGAGCGCCGTGGACATTCCGGAAGGCATTGATCAGCCGGATTCTTGTGTTGTTACGCCATACCAGCACCGGTGAGCGCGCCATCAGGTCAACCTCGACCCGCTGGCCCCAAACCACACGGTCGTCGCGCCGTGCGGTGTCTTCGATCATCCGTTCAAAATCCTCGAACCGCAGCTCCGGGTCGGCCAATGCGTGGGCAAGATCCAGGATCGGATTGCCTGCCTCTTGCCGGTGGATGCGGTTCAGGATCAGGCGCTGCGGCTCCGGCAGGGTATCAAACACCATTGAGCCTGACTGATTGACCGGGGCCAGCTGCGCCGGGTCGCCAAACAGCACCAGATTGGGGAAAATTTCCTTCAGGTCCTCGAACTGGCGGTCGTCCAGCATCGAGGCTTCGTCGACAAAGCCGATGTCCAGCGGCTCCTCACGCCGTTTCCAGCCGGTGATGAAGTCCGAGCCGCGCAGGCCCGCGGCCGCCAGGGCGCCGGGGATCGATTTGTTTTTCTCAAAGAACGCAGCCGCGCGGGCCAGGGCTTCCTCGGTCAGCCCTTCAATCTCGGGCTTGTCCCCCTGCCCCGCCAGCCATTCGGCGATGCGTTCGTATTCCGGGTCATAGACCGGTGTGTAAAGAATGCGGTGAATGGTGGTCGCGGGCACGCCGCGCAGGCGCAGCACGCTGGCGGCCTTGTTGGTTGGCGCCAGGATCGCCAGGGTGCGGCGGTCGTCGCTCTTCTTGCGGCTTTCATAGTCGCCGGAGACGACCTCGACCCCGGCCTGCTCCAGCGCCTTGTACAGCTCGGCCAGCAGCAGCGTCTTGCCCGATCCAGCCTTGCCGATCACTGCCATCACCCCGGCGTCGCCGCGGGGCGGGTGCAGCAACCCGTCATCAAGATCCACCCCTGCCTTGCGCAGGAGTTCGGTCACGCTGTCAAAAGCGGTGGCCTGGTCGTCGGAGAACTGTACGGGCAGAGCTGTCATTGCGCGACCCTACAGCCGCGGGACCGGGTCCGCCAGAGGATCCGGCCCCGGATTTCGACTCAATCAGCCGGTGAGAGCCATGGGTGCTGCCGCACTGGCACTGCCAAAGGACCGATCGAACCAGAGCTGCGACAGATCAGGGGCAATCCCGGCCTTGGAGGCGACTTTCAGATAGACCTCAGGCGTGTATTCCCACAGGCCGAGGCAGATCCGTTCACGGCCTTCGCCCTGGGTGCCGATGATGTCCGGGCTGAAGCCGAGGCTGCGGTAGATCCGCACCATGCGCCGGTCAAAGACCCCCGCGAAATGCGCGACGGAAAAATTGCGCATGATCTCGACGCCGCCCAGGGTCAGCGCCCCCGCCACATTGACGCCCGCGTCGCGTGACAGGCAGAAGCGGGTGCATTCCCAGATCAGCGGGCTGCAGATCGGCACCCCGCCGGCCAGGTCAAGAAAGACGTCATTGACCATCACCGGCCCAGTGGTCGGAAGAAACCGCATCGAGCCGCCATGGCTGCCATCCGGCATTTCCCAGACCACATAGAGCGGATCCAGCTGGTCGTACTGGTCGCGCTCCTCCCCCTTGCGGTCCACCTGCACCTCCCAGCCCAGCCGGGCCTGGAATTGATCCGCACGGTCGCGGAACATCGAGTGTGCAAGGTCTGCATGGTTGTGAAGATCATGGCCGTAGATATAGCGAAGCATTGATTAGTCCCCTTCTGGTAGATCAGTGGGGACAGATTACGCCTGCGAAATGCAATTTCAGAGTGTATTTACAAAGACCGTCACACTCTGACGTTAAACTACAATAAAACCGAGTGTCATGGCCCGGGCAATGGCGTGCGTCGTATTGATTGCACCAAGCTTGAACCGGGCACTTTCAATATAGACACGCAGCGTGTGCTCGGAGATTGACAGGGTTTTTGCCACCTGTGCACGGCTGTAACCGATAGCCAGCAATGTCAGGGCGTCCACTTCACGCGGCGACAGCGGCTGAGCCTGCTCCGGGCTGCGGCTGGGCTCAAACTCAAGCGCCTTCCGGTTGAAATAATGTGCCATCAGGATCATATCGCGGCTGCAGCGTTCCGTGAGCTTTTCCCAGGTCTCGTCGTCGCAGTTATGGCTGACGGTAAACACCGCAAATTGCCCGTTCGGCCCGCGGATCGGAATTGAATAGCCCTGGTTGCCGACCCCATGCTCCAGCGCGTCTTTCAGGAACTCGCGAGCCGGTTTCGGCGACCAATCCAGCCGCTTCCAGTCAACCGGGTGGAACCGCTGATAGCAGCCGGCCACCACCGGATCGACCCGCACATAGGCCATTTCCTGGTAGCGCTCGACCCAAGCCTGCGGATAGGTGCCGAAATGGTAGTGGTCGCCGGCGCTGTCGACCCAGTGATACATGGCATGATCAACCCCGAACACACCGCGCACCTGGTCAATAATCAATTGCAGCCCGTCAAGGGTCTTGGTGGCGTCAAGCGCCTCCAGAATGCGGTCCAACTCTGCCTTATGTGCCATTGCCGTATACCAGTTCAGTCCAGAGCCTGCCCGATCCGGCTATTCACAACCAGCAAGGCTGTCTCGGGGTTCGTTGCAGACAACTGTTGTTCTTTTGCAGTGCGGGGCTTTGTGCGGTCAATGACAACCTCAAGGGTTTGGGCAGTTTACTGCTGCCAGGCATCCGATTGCGCGGGTATTGCGCCGGGAGCGCAACACCAACAACATAATTTCGCGGCCTGAGAACCGCGCCTCCCCAGAAATAGGGAGGGCGCAGCGGTTAACTTCCTGAAACGGATAAAATTACAAAAAAAACCCGCGAAGCACATATGTGATTCGCGGGGAGATTTCAGTCCATCCTGGACGCGCCGGCAAATCAGCCTTTGGCGTCGAGCACATCCTGAAGGGTGCGCAGGCCGGTCTTTGGCGCCTGAACCAGTACCGACATGTTGCCGGGAAGGTGCTCGTTGCGCAGCATCTTCATATGCGCCTCCGGCAGATCGTTCCAGGTAAAGACTTCGGACATGCAGGGATCCAGGCGGCGCTCGACCATCAGTTTGTTTGCAGACGCGGCCTGCTTGAGATGGGCAAAATGCGAACCCTGCAAACGTTTCTGATGCATCCACATGTAGCGCACGTCAAAGGTCAGGTTATAGCCGGTGGTGCCCGCGCAGATCACAACCATGCCGCCCTTTTTACAGACGAAAGTCGAGACTGGAAAAGTGCTCTCACCGGGATGTTCGAACACCATGTCGACGTTTACGCCTATGCCGGTGATGTCCCAGATCGCTTTGCCGAATTTACGCGCTTCCTTGAACCAGGCAGCGTATTCGGGGGTGTTCACTGTGGGCATTTGCCCCCAGCAATTGAAGTCCTTGCGGTTCAGAACGCCCTTGGCGCCCAGCCCCATGACAAAGTCGCGCTTGCTTTCATCCGAGATCACGCCGATGGCGTTGGCGCCGGCCGTGTTGATCAGCTGGATCGCATAAGACCCCAGGCCGCCTGAAGCGCCCCAGACCAGCACGTTCTGGCCCGGCTTCAGGTCATGCGGCTCGTGGCCGAACAGCATCCGGTAAGCGGTGGCGAGCGTCAGCGTGTAGCAAGCGCTTTCTTCCCAGGTCAGGTGCTTGGGGCGCGGCATCAGCTGCTGGGCCTGCACATTGGTGAACTGAGCGAACGAACCGTCCGGGGTCTCATAGCCCCAGATCCGCTGGCTGGTCGAGAACATCGGATCGCCGCCGTTGCATTCCTCGTCGTCGCCGTCGTCCTGGTTGCAGTGGATCACCACCTCGTCGCCGACTTTCCAGCGGGTGACTTTGGAGCCGACCGCCCAGACGATGCCGGCAGCATCGGAACCGGCAATGTGATAAGGCGCCTTGTGGCCGTCAAAGGGTGAGATCGGCGTGCCGAGGGAGGCCCAGACGCCATTGTAGTTGACGCCCGCCGCCATCACCAGAACCAGCACTTCGTTGCTGTCCAGCTCGGGCACGTCGACAACTTCCTGCTCCATCGCAGTGTTCGGCTCGCCGTGGCGTTCCTTGCGGATCGCCCATGCGTACATCTTTTTGGGCACATATCCCATCGGGGGCATTTCGCCCATCTCATAGAGATCTTTCTCGGGCGCCTCGTACGACATGACGTCAGTCTGGGTATCCAATGCCATGATGGCCTCCTTTGCATCCTGTCAATTGCCGCGGTGCAGAATCGCAGCGGTTACCTGAGGGATAGGATTGAGAAGGTAATATTGCAACCTCTTTTGGCGAGTATGGGTAATTTTATGACCCTGCAGATGCAGCATTGTCCTTGGCAGGTGCAGAAAAACCGTCGCCGCCATCCGCGTTCGGACCGTTTCGAGGCAACAGGTGGCGGATCGAATTGGCATAGAAGGCCAGCAGATCGCGCCGCGCCGCGACCGGGCTGAACCACCCGTTGTTCTCGGTGATAAGACCGCGCCGCGCCAGCTGCCTCAGCCCTGCGTCCGCGGCATAGGCCAGGTTTTCCCGCGGCATGTGGACATGGGCCAGCGGCATCGCCGCAATCAGATCCGCCAGCTGATGCTCAACCGCGGCACGGCTGAGGGGACCGTGCTGCTGCAGGATGGCGGCAATCAGCGGCACCGGCAGAACCGGGACAATGGTGCTGATCCGTGCCATCAATTCACGCCCCAGCGGCTTGGTCATGTCCCCGTCCCGCCCGGCGCCAAACGCGGCCAGGCTGAGGGGGCGGCCAAAGTTCACTCCGGCATAGCCCGAACGGTGGTAACGCCCGGTCATCCACAGCCACAACAGCCGCAGCAGCCGCAGCGCCACCAGGCCGATGCGGGCCCGGAACCTGCGGTCGCCATCCTTGGCAGCAGAGGTCAGGATCCTGTCTTCCAGCACCCGGTCGTAATTCAACGCCACCGGCACAAAGACCACATCGCGCCCCTCCGGGTCATAGCCTTCGACAATATACTTCAGCAGGCCCAGCTTGGGGGCAGCAATGGCACCGTCCAGGCTTAGGCCCCCTTCGGGAAACATCGCCTGGGTGGATCCGCCGCGGGTTGCCAGCCGCACATAGGAGGCCAGCACTTTGCGGTAGAGATCATTACGCGAACGGCGGCGGATAAAATAGGCGCCCATCGCCCGGATCAGACGTGACAGCGGCCAGACCCGCGCCCACTCCCCCACCGCATAAGACAGCGCCGTGCGATCCGCCGCCAGATAAGTTACCAGCACATAGTCCATGTTCGAACGGTGGTTCATCACAAAGACCACCGTTGCATTCGGGTCGATGGCGCGCAGCGCCGCCTCGTCCTGATGGCCCAGCCGCACCCTGTAGACCGTATTGGACAACAGCCGCGCCGCGCGGATAGCGAGGCCGAAATAGGCAAAAGCGGAAAACCCGGGCACGATCTCGCGGGCATAGCGGCGCACCTGTTCAAACGCCACGTTTTCGGGAATGCCTTCTGCCGCCGCGTGATCCGCCGCTGCCTGCGCGACCTGCGGATCGTGGATCAGCCGCTGAATCATGTCGTGGCGCCGGGCCAGCTTGAACGGCTCAATCGGGCGTTCAAGCCGCTTGTTCAGCCGCGCTACGGCACGCTCCAGACGCCGCCGGAAAAACCAGCGCACCGAGGGAAACAGAAAATGCGAGGCAAAAGTCACCGCGGCGAAGCCCACGATCAGCATGAATAACCACAGCGGAATTTCCACGGTTTGCGTCATATCAGGACAGTTGCGCAGGCCGCAGGGTGTTACAAGGGAAATTGAAGGCGCGCACCGGTCCTGCCGCAATGCTGCCGCGCTTTACTCCCGTTGCAGGCCGTCCGGCACATCCGCCGGTCTGGGCTCCTGGAACCACGCGCCCAATCGTCTGGCAAGAGATTGCGAGGGCTTCTCGACCCAGGTGAAGACACCCCAGGATAGCAGCACAATCCCGCCCAGCACCCCCGCAGCGCTGGCAAGATACACCGCGCCGGGCAGGCCTGGGAGTAACAGAGACAACAGCGTGATACCGATATTGTTGTGCAGCAGATAAACCGAATAACTGACCAGCCCGATCCAGGACAAAGGCCGCCATCCCAACAGCCGCGCCGCAGGCAGGCGCCAGGCGCAGGCGGCAACAATCAGGTAGATCAGCGTCAGTATTGCAGCCTCTCCCGCGTCCTGCGCCATGCCCAGCGCCACCGCAAAACTTGCCCCCAGCAGCGCAAGCGTACGGGTGCAGGCGCCATGGCTATATACCTGGGCAAAAAGGACACCGGCCGCAAACAAATGCGCGTAGCCCACGAGCAGCAGCATGTTCAGTTGCAAAGGCACAAGGTCCGGAAAAATGAAGTCCGCCGCTAACAAGACAGATTGCCCGGCCAAAAGCACCAGGGCTGCACCTTCGGCAAACCGGCGGGGCCCGAAGACTGCAAACAAAACCGCCGCCCAGAGGTAAAACAGCACTTCACAGGTCAATGTCCAGTACACCCCGTCTATGTAGCCGTCGAAGCCGAAATTGAACCGCCAAAAGGCTGGGGGGATAAAGCTTAGCGATGCCGCAAAACCGCTGAAGCCGGTCTGCACAGAGTTGCTGAATGCGCTGTCGATGAGGTGCATGGCCATAAAAGTGATGACCGCGCAGACCGCCAGAGGCGGCCACAGCCGCAGCAGGCGCTTGAACAGAAACACGTGCAAGCCGCTTCCGGACCTGAGCGAGACCGAAATGACAAAACCGGAAATGACAAAGAACAGGTGAACACCAAGGTAGCCGTAGCCCGCCACGGGCAGAAGGCTGTCCCCATAGGGGTAGAATTCTGGAAAACGCTGAAAGTAGTGGAACAGAACGACGGACAGCAAGGCAATGGCGCGCAACCCGTCAAATTCGGTCAGCCTGCTGGTTTCAGCCATAATGCCCTCAATGAAAATTAGATATAAATACCGCGGACCCTATGCGGGAGGTGGCTTTGCCGCAATCTACCTTTTGGAGAAACTGAAGAAATTGATACCGCTAAGGGCAATGCCGCAACGCAGCGAATTGACATGGGTCGAAAATTGCAGTTTACATCTGCGTGACGAAATAAAATTACCGCACACTGACTCGCGAGGCCCGACATGCCGCAGATGCAAAAAGACCGCCCCTGGCTGATCCGCACCTATGCCGGCCACTCCACGGCATCGGCGTCCAACGCGTTGTACCGCGCCAACCTGGCCAAGGGACAGACCGGCCTGTCGGTGGCCTTCGACCTGCCGACCCAGACCGGGTATGACAGCGACCACGTGCTGGCGCGCGGCGAAGTGGGCAAGGTCGGCGTGCCGATCGGCCATCTGGGCGACATGCGGGCGCTGTTCGATCAGATCCCGCTGGAGCAGATGAATACCTCGATGACCATCAATGCGACGGCGCCCTGGCTGCTGTCGCTTTACATCGCGGTGGCCGAGGAACAGGGCGCGGATGTCGCCAAACTGCAGGGCACGGTGCAGAACGATCTGATCAAGGAATACCTGAGCCGCGGCACCTATGTCTGCCCGCCCAAACCCAGCCTCAAGATGATCGCGGATGTGGCCGAGTACTGCTATACCAACGTGCCCAAGTGGAACCCGATGAACGTGTGTTCCTATCACCTGCAGGAGGCCGGTGCCACGCCGGAGCAGGAGCTGGCCTTTGCACTGGCCACCGCCCAGGCGGTTCTGGACGAGCTAAAGCCGCGCATCGCGCCGGAAGACTTCCCGGCAATGGTCGGGCGGATTTCCTTCTTTGTGAATGCGGGCATCCGCTTTGTCACCGAGATGTGCAAGATGCGCGCCTTTGTCGATCTGTGGGATGAGATCTGCCGCGACCGCTACGGCGTGGGGGATCCGAAATTCCGCCGCTTCCGTTACGGCGTGCAAGTGAACTCGCTGGGCCTGACCGAACAGCAGCCGGAAAACAACGTCTATCGCATCCTGATCGAGATGCTGGCGGTGACCCTGTCGAAAAAAGCCCGCGCCCGCGCGGTGCAGCTGCCCGCCTGGAACGAAGCACTTGGCCTGCCCCGCCCCTGGGACCAGCAGTGGTCGATGCGGATGCAGCAAATTCTGGCCTATGAGACCGATCTGCTGGAGTATGGCGACTTGTTCGATGGCAACCCGGCGGTGGATGCCAAGGTCGAAGAGCTGAAGGACGGCGCCCGGGCCGAACTGGCCAACCTGGAATCGATGGGCGGCGCCGTCGCCTCGATCGAGTACATGAAGGGCCGCCTGGTCGACTCCAACGCCGAGCGTCTGAACCGGATTGAAAAGAACGAGACCGTTGTGGTCGGCGTCAACAAATGGACCGAGGGCGAGCCTTCGCCGCTGCAGACCGAAGACGGCGGCATCATGGTTGTGGACCCGGCAGTCGAGCAGGAGCAGATCAACCGCCTGAACGCCTGGCGCGCTGAACGCGATACTGCGGCGGTCGAAGCTGCACTAGCCGCCCTGCGGGCTGCGGCGAAAAGCGGCGCCAATATCATGGAACCGTCCATCGCCGCTGCCAAGGCTGGCGTCACCACCGGCGAATGGGCCGAGGAGATGCGCAAGGTCCACGGCACCTACCGCGGTCCGACCGGCGTGTCGGCGTCCGTTTCCAATAAGACCGAAGGACTGGACGACCTGCGCGATGCGGTGAATGCGGTCAGCGACGTCCTGGGCCGCCGGATCAAATTTGTGGTTGGCAAGCCGGGGCTGGACGGCCATTCCAACGGCGCCGAGCAAATCGCCTTCCGTGCCCGCGATTGCGGTATGGACATCACCTATGACGGCATCCGCATGACCCCGGCAGAGCTGGTAGAAGCCGCGCAAAAAGACGACGCCCATGTGGTTGGCCTGTCGATCCTGTCCGGCAGCCACCTGCCGCTGGTCGAGGAAATGATGAGCCGGATGCAAGAGGCCGGTCTTGGCCACATCCCGGTGATTGTCGGCGGGATCATCCCCGATGACGACGCGGCAAGGTTGAAAACCATGGGCGTAGCTCGCGTTTACACCCCCAAAGACTTTGAGCTCAATTCAATTATGAGCGACATTGTGAACTTGGCAAGGCCACCGGAAATTGCAGCAAATTGATCTTTCTTAGGCAATTTTCCGCGAATTACCAAAAAGATGCTGAAACGCGTCTGGCATTTGCGCCATAAGGAATGACATACCGGGGCTTCCGGTATGTCATTTAATGTGGAGTGCAGAATGACCCTCGATCTTTCGGCAATGACCAGAAAAGAACTTCTTCAGCTGCAAAGCGATGTGGAAGAAGCGTTGCGCACAGCAGAACTGCGCGAACGCCAGGAAGCTTTGAAAGCGGCTGAAGAAGCGGCTGCGAAATACGGCTTCTCCCTGGACGAAATCGCCGGTGCTTCGCGCCAGGGCGTAAAGAAAAACAAAGCGGCCCCCAAATACCGCAACCCCAGCAACCATGACGAAACCTGGACCGGCCGCGGCCGCAAACCGCATTGGGTGCATGCTGCGCTGACCGCAGGTATGGATATTTCCGACCTGGAAATCTGAACCTGACGGCGGAGCAAAACCATGACCATTCATATTGGCGCTGCAAAAGGCGATATTGCGGAAACTGTTTTGATGCCTGGCGACCCCTACCGGGCGAAATGGGCTGCTGAGACATTTTTGAAAGGCGCCAAACTGTTTAACGAAGTGCGCGGCATGCTGGGCTACACCGGCAGCTGGAACGGGCATCCGGTGACCATTCAAGGCAGCGGCATGGGGATGCCCTCGCTGTCGATCTACGTCAATGAGCTGATCCGTGATTTCGGCGCCAAGACGCTGATCCGCATCGGCTCCTGCGGTGGCATGCAGGACAGGGTCAAGGTCCGCGACGTGATTCTGGCGATGACTGCCAGCACTCTTAACAGCCCCTCCAGCGGCATCTTCCGGGAGCTGAACTTTGCCCCCTGCGCTGATTGGGGCCTGCTGCAGGCGGCGGCGCAAGCTGCGGCGAAACGTGATGCCGCAACACATATCGGCGGCATCTACTCGTCAGATGTGTTTTATGACGAACGCCCCGACCTGAATGAGCAGATGGTGCGCCACGGCATTCTCGGCGTGGAGATGGAAGCCGCAGAGCTTTACACGCTTGCGGCCCGGCATGGCTGCCGGGCTCTGGCAGTGCTGACGGTGTCTGACCATCTGCGCACCGGCGAAGCCTTGCCGTCCGATCACCGGGAACGCAGCTTTGGCGACATGGTGGAAATTGCGTTGGAAGCCGCATTTTCCTGATGTCGGGTTAATTCATTAAAAAGTAAGGGCAGCGGTTTTCCTCTGCCCTTTTTATTGTCAGCCTGAATTTTTGACCAATGCGGCCAAGAGCCACTTTGAATGCAATCTCCGCCCGCATTGATTCATAGTGCCCTTAAGGCCGAACGCGTTTAACGCCGATGCATTCCAGAAAGCTGCCGTTTCTCCAGAGTTCGCGCCAATATTGGCGCCTCCAGCGGAATGGCAGCTTTCCTTTTCTGACCGCTACCGGCCATGGCTGCGGTCATAACCATTGCGGGGCGGGCTTTGCCAGCCCTTCAGCGCGCCTGCTGCGGGTGCAAAGATCTCGACCAGCAGCGGATGGCAGGCAGCGGTATCGCTGGAATGCTCAGCCGAGCAATCGCCGCCGGGACAGGCGCTGAGGGCGCCGAGAAGATCAATTTCGGCAAAGAACTCCAGATAATCACCGGGCCGCACCGGGCTGGCCTTCATGAAGTACTGGCCGGTATCCCGGGTAAAGCCGGTACACATGAAGACGTTAAGCACGTCATGCACATGCGGTTCCGCCTCCGCCAGGGAAAGGCCGAGATGTTCCGCCAATGCGCGTGTCAGGTTGGAATGGCAGCAGTGGTGGTACTGGCTGCCGGCCAGCAGGTTGCCGGTGTAAGGATCGCAGCGGGTGCCGATCACGTCATGCACCGAGCCGCCGAAATCATCGATCCCGTACCAGCCCAAGGTATCTGCGGTAATCGTGGCCATGGGGCGCAGATGCGGGAAACTGGTCCACATCCGCTCGCCCGTGGTGATATGGGTGCCATGCAAGGCGCGGGTCTTGCCGGAATAGAACCGCTCGCTCAGGTCGTTCCTGTTCCACAGGTTGAGGTCGCCGACTTGCGGCCCCTCCACTGAGCTGATCCGGAAGAAATGCCCGGCCGGCACCTCAAAACAAGCGGCTTCGCGGGGCTGTGCCAGCGCCTCGCCGGTCTTCACTGCGCCCAGCCGGGCCTGCTGATACAGTGCTAGATCGGGCGCAGGCAGGGTCTCGTTGGGATAGCAGACCACGGGCTGGACGGCGCGACGGGCCTCCGCATCGGCGGGGGCTGCGGGTATGTCGGTCATGGGGCAAGCCTTCCTGTCTGTTTGCCCCATCAAGACCGCATCGCCGCGGGCTTGCAAGCCCCGCCGCAACGGCCGGAACACCCGGCCGGATCACAACCGTCAGATCACCACAACATCCAGCGGCGGGAAGCCGTTGAAGCCGACCGACGCATAGGTCGAGGTATAGGCGCCGCAGGAATGGATCACCACGCGGTCCCCGCCCCTCAGCCCCAGCGGCAGCTGGTAGGGCTTGCGCTCGTACAGCACATCCGCGCTGTCGCAGGAAGGTCCGGCCAGAATGCAGGGGCCGGTGGTCTCGTGGTCACGGTCCGTGGTGATCCGGTAGCGGATCGCCTCGCCCATGGTTTCGGCCAAGCCCGAGAACATGCCGATATCGAGATAGACCCAACGGTGCAAGTCATCGTCATGCTTGCGCGAGACCAGCAGCACCTCGGCGGCAATGGCGCCTGCCTCGGCCACCAACCCGCGTCCCGGTTCGGCCATGATCTCCGGCACATCGCCGAAATACGCGCCAACCTGCGCCATCACTGCGCGGGTGTAATCTTCGGCCGGCATCATGTCCGAACCATAAGAGGCCGGAAAACCGCCACCGATATTGAGCAGGTTCAGCTTATGGCCTGCCTCATGCGCCTGCCGCCAGACCCGCGCCACCTGCTCCAGCGTGCCCTGCCACATCTGCGGTTCGCGGGTTTGCGAGCCGACATGGAAAGACAGGCCTTCGACCTGCAAGCCGCGGGCGGCAGCATAATCCATCAGCTTCAGCGCCTTTTCCGGCGTGCAGCCGAATTTGCGGCTGAGCGGCCAATCGGCTTCGCTGGCCTCAACAATCAGCCGCAGGCAGATCTTGGCACCCGGCGCATGGGCAGCCAGCTTATCCAGCTCCTCACGCGCATCGGCGGCAAAATGGGTGATGCCGATGCTGTGGGCAAAGGCAATGTCGGCAGGCCGTTTGATGGTGTTGCCAAAGGTGATCCGGCTGGCCGCGGCCCCCGCCGCCAGACACATTTCGATCTCCGCCCGGCTGGCCGCATCGAAATTGGATCCCTCCTGCACCAGCCGCTCAAGAATGCCCGCTGCCGGATTGGCCTTGACCGCATAGTGAATGCGGGCGCGGCCCAGCCCGCGGGCCAATGCTTGGTATTTTGCGGCAACCGCTTCGGCGTCCACCACCAATGTCGGCCGCTCGAACCGGCTTGCGGCGATGAAGCTCAAAGTGCGGGATACAGTTTCGCAATTACGGGCAGTCAGCCCGGCTACGTTTGCGTTCATGGTCATCTCCAAAAGACCCGGCCATATATGACCGCTCAGTTCTGTCAGAGACGTTACCGTCGCTACGTAACCGTAGGGGCGTAACCCCTTTCGCCAGAGGCGCGTGCGTTGGCGTCTTGGGCGTCCATATCGGGCATGTGCCTGAGTCGTTCAAGTGTTTTCTTTGCCATGCCTGCAGCAGACCGGCAGACCGGTGCGCTCCCGCCTGCTTCAGGGGCTTTGCAAAGCCCCGCCGCAGTTGGGCCGCACGGAAGGCACTCCGGCGCAGCCGGTGCGCCTGCGGGCGCGGGAGAGTTTCCCTAGAGCTTACGCTGCGGATTGCCGCAGATCCGCGGGGCTTCCCCGCCCGGCGCAACCGCGCCGCAATAGCTGCAGCGCCATTGACTTTTGGCGCGCTGCTGGCGCCAGCGGCAATTCCGGGTCAGACCGGAGGCGCTGCGGCGCCGCAGGAAATAGCCGAACACACCGGCGAGGAGAAGCAGCAGCAATAGGGGCATGGCCCTTGTCTATGCGGCGGCAGCAGCAAGCTCAACCGCTATGAACCTCAAGCCGCCTGATAGTATTCGATCACCCATTCGCCGGGGTCAGCCTCCTCAACCGCCGGCAGCGGTTCCGGGGTGTAATAGGCGAAGGATTGCTCCAGCGCTTCCAGTGCGTCTTGTGCGGCCTGCTTCTTTTTTGGTTTCACGGGGTTCATCTGGTTGCCTCCATAGTCTGGCAATATCCTCCCTCGCGGAGGAGGATAGGCGCAGGCCAAACCCGCTGCAGCAGATGATTGTGCAAAGGCGCCATGCAGGCACCGCATTGCAAACCCGGCAGGCAAGTCTCAGCCGGTCAGAAGCTCCCCGGCCAGCCCCAGCGCAAACCCCGCAACCGCACCCAGTGCCGGCACGCTGCTGCGGCTGGAATGGGCCTTGGGCGCGATATCCTGAAACAACAGATAGAGGATCCCGCCAGCCGCAAAGATCATGATCGCCCCCAGCGCGGCGCGGGCGTCCGCCAGCCAAACAAGTCCTGCCAGCGCGCAGACCGGCCCCAGCGCGGCCAGCCCGAGAAAGGCCAGCAACACATGCCAGGCCGGGCTGCTGCCATTCCAGACTTCGCGGAAGGCGGCAAAGCCTTCGGGAAGGTTCTGCAGGAAGATCATCAGCGCCAGCAACTTGGCAGTGGCAGCATCGGCCACCAGCATTGCGCCAAGCGCCATCGCCTCCGGCAGGTAGTCCAGAAGCATCGCCAGAAGCAATGCACCGCTGCCGCCATGGCGCTGCAACAGCGTATCGACCGCATAAAACACCGCTCCGCC
This sequence comes from Leisingera sp. MMG026, assembly GCF_021654205.1. Classification (NCBI taxonomy): domain Bacteria; kingdom Pseudomonadati; phylum Pseudomonadota; class Alphaproteobacteria; order Rhodobacterales; family Roseobacteraceae; genus Leisingera; species Leisingera sp. MMG026. Next base: position 25,414 of record NZ_JAKFZM010000011.1, read on the forward strand.
AGCGGCAAACAGGCCAACCGCCCAAGCGGGCGGCAGCACCCCGGCCGCTTCCGGCACCAGCACCAGCGCCACTGCCGAGGCCAGCGCCCCGCCGCCAAAGGCCCCGATGGTGTGCAGCACTTCGTCCCGTAGCATCGGGTTGCGGATATGCTCGCACCAGGCAAGGAAGCCGCCCAGCGGCATGGCGAGACCGGCAAGCCCGGCTAAAAGAATGGCAAAAACATGTGGTTGCATGCCTGCAGCCTAGGGCCGGCTCTACCGAACCTCAACCCGATTGCGTCAGGCGTTAATGCAGGAGGTTGCCTGCGCCGCCTGCCCGTCCGTCACATTTTGCCCGGACTGCACGGTCCGCAAGACAATTGCCCCGGCCCCATGGCCCAGGAACTCGGTCCGCACCCGGTATTGCCCGGTAATGCCCGCCGCGTCGATACAACCGGGGATGCGGGCGTCGGTGGCAGCAAGCTGCGCGCCCAAACGGTCATTGTCTGCCGCCGACAAGCAGCCTGAAAGAATGCTTAAGGCCGCAATGGCCGGAAAGATGGATTTCATTTCTGTGCCTGCCGTCTGCCTGGGGAAAAACAATACCCCCGGTTTCGCAGGAAACCGGGGGTGGTGCAATTTTCATCGCTGCTGGACAGCGGATCCTTGCGGATCAGTCGTGTTGCATATCAAACGCTGCGCTCGACCATCATTTGCTTGATATGCGAAATCGCCTTGGCCGGGTTCAGACCTTTGGGACAGGTCTTGGCACAGTTCATGATGGTGTGGCAGCGGTAAAGCTTGAACGGGTCTTCCAGCTGATCCAGACGTTCAGGCGTGGCCTCATCGCGGCTGTCGATGATCCAGCGGTAGGCATGCAGCAGGGCTGCGGGCCCAAGGTAACGGTCGCCGTTCCACCAGTAGCTTGGGCAGGAGGTCGAGCAGCTGGCGCACATCACGCACTCATAAAGCCCATCCAGCTTCTTGCGGTCCTCAATCGACTGTTTCCACTCCTTGGCGGGGCGGTTGGTCTTGGTTTCCAGCCAAGGCATGATTGAAGCATGCTGGGCATAGAAATGCGTGAGGTCGGGAATAAGGTCCTTGACCACCGGCATATGCGGCAGCGGATAGATTGCCACATCACCCTTGATCTCATCCATGCCATAAATACAGGCCAGCGTGTTGATGCCGTCGATGTTCATCGCGCAGGAGCCGCAGATCCCTTCGCGGCAGGACCGGCGGAAGGTCAGGGTCGGATCAATCTCGTTCTTGATCTTGATCAGCGCGTCCAGCACCATCGGCCCGCAGCTGTCCATGTCCAGGAAATAGGTATCGACACGCGGGTTCTGGCCGTCATCCGGGTTCCAGCGGTAGATCTTGAACTTGCGCACATTGCTGGCGCCGTCCGGCTTGGGCCAGGTTTTACCCGTGGTGATCTTAGAGTTCTTCGGGAGGCTGAATTGTACCATGATCTGTCTCCTTAGAACGTCCGCGCCTTGGGCGCGATTTTGGCAAGGCTGATGCCGCCTTCTTCTTCGGTGGACAGCGGGTCGGTGATCACCGGACGGTAGCTGAGCTCTACCTTGTTGCCCGCCACGCGGGAAACGGTGTGGACACGCCAGTTTTCATCGTCGCGGGTCGAGAAATCCTCATGCGCGTGGGCGCCGCGGCTTTCCTTGCGGGCCTCGGCGCCAACAATGGTGGCCAGCGCGCTTGGCATCAGGTTTGTCAGCTCCAGCGTTTCCATCAGGTCGGAGTTCCAGACCAGCGACCGGTCGGTCACCTGCAGGTCGTCCAGCTTGGCGGCGATCGCGGTCATCTTCTCGACGCCTTCGGCCATGGTTTCCGCAGTGCGGAACACAGCGGCGTCGGCCTGCATGCATTTCTGCATCTCCAGCCGCAGATCCGCAGTCGGGATGCTGCCTTTGGCATTGCGCAGGGCATCAAAACGGTCGAACGCCTTATCAACAGAAGCCGTGTTCAGCACCGGGTTCGCCGCCTCAGGATCCACAACCTTGCCCGCGCGGATGGCCGAGGCACGGCCAAAGACCACCAGGTCAATGAGCGAGTTGGAGCCAAGCCGGTTGGCGCCATGCACTGAGGCACAGCCAGCCTCGCCCACGGCCATCAGGCCCGGTACAACACCGGTCGGATCGTCAGCCGTCGGGTTCAGCACCTCACCCCAATAGTTGGTCGGGATGCCGCCCATGTTGTAATGTACGGTGGGCAGAACCGGGATCGGCTCCTTGGTCACATCCACACCAGCAAAGATCTTGGCGCTCTCGGAAATGCCCGGCAGCCGTTCCGCCAGCGCCTCGGCGGGCAGGTGTGAAAGGTTCAGGTGGATATGGTCGCCCTCAGCACCCACACCGCGGCCTTCGCGGATTTCCATCGTCATCGAGCGGGAAACATAGTCGCGCGGCGCCAGGTCTTTGTACTGGGGCGCATAGCGCTCCATGAACCGTTCGCCTTCGGAGTTGGTGAGGTAGCCGCCCTCGCCCCGCGCGCCCTCGGTGATCAGGCAGCCGGAGCCGTAAATACCGGTCGGGTGGAACTGCACGAACTCCATGTCCTGCAGCGCCAGGCCGGCACGGGCCACCATGCCGCCGCCGTCGCCGGTGCAGGTATGCGCCGAAGTGGCGGAGAAATAGGCGCGGCCATAACCGCCGGTCGCCAGCACCACCATCTTGGCGTTGAAGATATGCATGGTGCCGTCATCGAGCTTCCAGCACACCACGCCCTGGCACTGCCCGTCGTCGGACATGATCAGGTCGATGGCGAAATACTCGATATAAAATTCGGCGTTGTTCTTTAGGCTTTGGCCATAAAGCGTGTGCAGGATCGCGTGGCCGGTCCGGTCAGCGGCGGCACAGGTGCGCTGCACGGCGGGGCCCTCACCGAACTCGGTGGTGTGGCCGCCGAACGGGCGCTGGTAGATCTTGCCTTCCTCAGTGCGCGAGAACGGCACGCCATAGTGTTCCAGCTCGTAAACCGCCTTGGGGGCTTCGCGCGCCAGATACTCCATCGCGTCGGTGTCGCCCAGCCAGTCGGAGCCCTTGACGGTGTCATACATATGCCACTGCCAGCTGTCGGGCCCCATGTTGCCCAAGCTGGCGGCGATGCCGCCCTGCGCTGCCACGGTGTGGGAGCGGGTCGGGAACACCTTGGTCACGCATGCAGTACGCAGCCCCTGTTCCGCCATGCCCAGCGTCGCGCGGAGGCCAGCCCCGCCGGCGCCAACCACGACCACGTCATATTCATGTGTTTCGTATTCGTAAGCAGCCATTGATGGAAACCTCGGAGATTACAGGGCCAGGCGGATCAGCGCATAGGCGCTGGTCGCGGCGACGGCATAAGACAGGCAGTTGACCAGAATGATCGTCAGGCGGCCTTTGACGCCGTGAACATAGTCTTCGATCATGATCTGGGCGCCGGACTTGAAGTGCATCATGCCGACCCAGATAGTCAGCGCCGCCACAAGCGCCGGGAACGGGCGCGCATAATAGGCGGTGATCTCCTCGTAAGATCCGCCCAGCGCTGAGCCGAAGGTGAAGACAAACAGCGGCACCAGGATCAAGAGAGCAACCGAGCTCACCTGCATCGCCCAATGGTGGCTGGTTCCGGATTTTGCAGCGCCCATGCCAACGGCGCGCTTGCGGTCAGTCAGAAATCGCATCGCGTGTGTCCTTCAGCTTAGACGATAATGATGGTCAGAACGGTCAGGATCACTGATCCTGTGATCACAAACCAGCCCAGCTTCTCGGCCTGGTCCAGATCCAGCATATAGCCATTGTCCCAGATCAGGTGCCGGATACCTGCAAGCGTGTGATACCAAAGACCCAGCGCCGACAAGGTCATCACCAGATCGCCGAACCAACTGGTCAGCACGCCATCGGCAATGGCGAAGTATTCAGGCGAGGTTGCGGCGGCCAGGAACCACCAGGCAATCAGCAGCGCCGAGACGATCAGCGCATTGCCGGTGATCCGGGTCAGGATCGACGTCAGGGAGGTCAGCTGCGGCCGGTAGACCTGCAAATGCGGCGAAAGCGGGCGGTTGCCCCGATTGACATCGGCCATGTTGGCTCCTTTTCAGGTTGGCTGACGACGTTTTAGCCGATTTTTACGGCGTGTCACCCGAAGGAAGTGTTAAAAAACACGGGAAATTGCTCTGTTGGCGCTAAAAGGCCACGACTTGTGATCACAGCAAATAATTAGTGATCACAAATTTACAAATTGGAAAATTTTTGCAGAATCACAAGGCAATCTGCAAATCACTGCAAAGCCAGCGCCCTCCTGTCTGCCTCGGGCGGCAGCGCAGCGGTCTGCTTGGCAACCTCCCGCACCAGCTTTTTGCGGATCCGCGAAGGGTAGTCGTCAAAGCTGGAAGCGGTGACCACAAAAGCCCCGTCGCCGCGGATCACGTTTTCAAAAAAATAGGCTGTCAGATCCGGTTCGCTCTGCTCGATGGCGATGGCGTTCACTGTCACCCCAAGGGCGGACAGCGCCCCATGCGCTTCGCGCGGCTCAACACCTTCGTTGGAAAATCCGTCGCCGGAAATGTCGATCACCCTGCGTTTGCAATCCGGCACTGCGGAAAACTGATCCAGCGCCAGAAACAGCGCCTCCCCCACCGCGGTGGAGTAGTTGCGCCAGGGCCGCGGCGCCTGTTCGATCTGCCGGGCCAATGCCTCGACATCTGCAAAACTGCGCACCGGAACCCAAGGCAACGTCACCTCCTGCCGTGACTCGCCGGACCATTGCACCAACAGCACCTGCGCGCGCGCCTTGACCAGCGCCTCTGACACCAGCCCGTCGCGCAGCCCTGCCGCCAGCCCGTCCATCTGAATGCGGTATTCCTTGGCATCCACCGACCCGGAGACATCCACCGCCAGCACCAATGCCAGATCGCAGGCCGCTGCCCGCAACGGCCAGAGGGAGAGCGCCGAGATTACCAGAAGCTGCAAAACCCGCATGCAGCCAGCTTAAGCGGCAATCGCACCAAGGGTCATCACATTTCTGCCAGCCTCCTCTGTTCATCCGGCTGAAAATTTCTGCCGTGTTGCTTTGATCAACACCTGTTCGCTCCGTAACCAGGGACAAAGATCGTGTTGACGCCAAATACCGGACCGCTCTTTGCCCATGCGATTTTCAGCAGAGCAGCCGCTCGTCTTCTGCGCAGAGAAAACCGGCAAGAGCCCCAACTACGCTTTCTGCGGCATGTTCGAACTGGTACAGAGCGCTGACCTGCGGAGGCAGACCAGGTTCCAAAATTCGCCGGCTAGTCACCATCAGCTATGCCTGAGGCACGCAATGCGGCCCGCCTTGCCCGATAACCGGGAAGAACGACAAGCAGTCCCGCGACCACGAGAAGGCCGACTGTAATCGGGCGTTCCCAAATGAACGAAACACCATCATAGAGCTGCATCGAACGGGCGAAATTATCTTCGAGCATGCCGCCGAGAATGAACCCGATAAGCAGGGGGGCAAGTGGATAGTCCGCAAACCTCAGTGCCGTGGCGCAGATGCCGAACCCCACCAGGATCAGCAATTCGGTCGCGTTGTTTTGACCAATATACGCCCCCATCAGCGTGAAAAAGAGAATGAAGGGGATCAGGTAGTTGCGCGGAACCAAAAGCACCTTGGCGATGTAGGGGATCAACGGCAGGTTCAGTACGAGCAACACCAGATTGCCAATAAACATCGACATAATGACTGCCCAGAACACCTGCGGTTCGTCAATCATCAAACGCGGGCCGGGTGTTACGTTCAGCGCGATGAGCGCGCCCAGCAGAATCGCGGTCGTGCCCGAACCGGGAATGCCCAGAGTCAGCAAGGGCACAAATGAACCGGTGCAGGCGGCGTTATTGGCTGTTTCCGGGGCGGCAAGGCCCTTGATCGAGCCTTTGCCGAATTCAGCCTGCTCGTCCTTGGTTGCGATGTTACGTTCGACCGCATATCCAAGAAAGCTGGCGATCGTGGCGCCTGCGCCTGGCAGAACTCCGATGAAGAACCCTTGTAGCGACTGCCTGCCAATCACTGGTGCGATAGCCTTGGCCTCGGTACGGTTGATCCGCAAATCCTTGATCTCGTCATCGCTGCCGTCATGTGTCTCCTTTGGCTTCAACACCAGAAAGAGCGCTTCGGGCAGGGCGAACATCGCCATGGCAAGAGTGATGAAACCGAAGCCGGATTGCAGATCCATGATCCCCATCGTGAAGCGCGGCAGGTTAAACAGTGCGCCCTCCCCTACTGTCGCCATGATCAGGCCAAGCACAGTCATCAATAGAGCCTTGGCAACCTGCCCGGTGCCAGCGAAGGCCGCAATCGCCGACAGACCGACGACCATCAGTGCAAAATACTCAGCCGAGTGAAAGAGAAGCGCGACCGAGGACAGGGCGGGGGCAAAAACCATCAACAGCAGCGCCCCCACGGTGCCGCCGCAAAAGCTGGCAATGGCGGCAATGGTCAGGGCCTTGCCGGCCTTGCCCTGCTTGGCCATAGGATATCCGTCAAAACTCGAAGCTACCGTTCCTGCGACGCCTGGAGCGTTCAGCAGGATCGACGAGGTTGAACCGCCAAAAATGGCCCCGTAATAGACACCGGCCAGCAAAATCAATGCCGCCGATGGATCGCCCATTGAAATCGCCACCGGAATCATGATGGCGATGATCGACATTGGTCCAAGACCGGGAAGCATGCCGATAAAAGTACCGATCAGGCAACCGCCGATCACCATCAAAAGATTTTGAATTGAGAACGCCGTTTGCAGACCGATGAGAAGTCCTTCGAGCATATCAGCCTCCAAAAAAGCCCGGCAGCGGGCGCATGTAAATGCCGAGGACCTGTTGCACCAGGTACCAGACAACCAATGTGGCGATCAGCGCAACGATGATCATGATATGCCACTTGCGCTCTCCCAGAACGAACGAGCCGAGGATCAGAAAGGCAGCGGTTGAAACGATAAAGCCCAGCGGCCGCAGGCACAGCGCATAGGCAACCATCAGCGCCAGCAGCAGGATGGCCTGCCCTAGCTTGTATTCGCCCAGCCGCCGGTAATCGATTTCGCCAATCGTCACGTCGCCCTTTTCGAGCCCCAGAAGAACAACCAGCGAGGCGAGCACGCCCAGGATTGAAAGCACTTTGGGAAAGGTGCTTGGCCAGATCGGGTTGCGTTGCATGAACGGTGCAAGCCCCGTATCCATCGTGAACCAGGCGGTAAAGCCATAGGTCAGGCAAATACCTAGCAATATCAGTGCAATCCATCGATCAAGTGCCATTTTCCCCTCCCGTTGCAACGAGCAGAGCGATCACCCGCTCTGCCAGTCCAGGCTTCACAGGAAGCCCAGCTTTCTCATCAAATCGCCGATGACTTGCTCTTGCTCTTCCAGGAAAGTTTTGAACGCATCGCCCGAGTTGTGGATGTTGACCCAGCCGTTGCGGCCCCGGACTTCCTCCCACTCCGGCGTGTCATACATCTTTGAAAGTGCCGCCTGGTACTTTGTGACCTTGTCCGCCGGCAGCCCCGGCGCGCCGAAGAAACCGCGCCAATTCACAAATGTCGTACCGATGCCCTGTTCTTTCATCGTCATTGCATCCGGCGCTGCCGCTACGCGCTCCTCGGATGTCACCCCGATGATTTTGATCTCGCCCGCAGCCGCCAGGTCCACTGCTTCCGAAAAACCGGTCGACAGGGCTGCAATTTCACCCGACAAAAGCGCGGCCATGGCTTTGCCGCCCGCATCGTACGGAATGTATTTGACGTCCAGCGGATCCTTGCCCGCCGCTTCCATCACCATCGCGGCGACCAGATGATCCATGCCGCCGGGAACCGAACCACCGCCAATCGCAGTTGCGCGCGGATCGGCGTCGAAGGCGGCCAAAAGGTCTTCCATCGAGTCGATAGGGCTGTCCTTGCCAACGACCAGCGCGGCATAATCACCGATTGTTCCGGCAACCAAGGTCAGATCGCGGAAGTTATGCGGAAACACACCTGTCAGTGACCGGATCACGATGGGTGTCGAGTTGACCATTAAAGTGCCGTGGTTGCTTTCAGAGTTTTCGATGAGATAGCCGATGGCCTTGCCACCGCCGCCCCCGGACATGTTTTCGTAGGATGCGTTGCCGACAAGCCCAGCCTTGGTCAGGGCCTCGCCAGTGCCGCGGGCTGTGCCGTCCCATCCGCCGCCGGCACCGCCTGGAATCAGAAAGTGAATACTGTCGAGGACTGGTTCTTCGCCCGCAAATGCCGGCGCTCCAAGACCAAGCGCCGCAACAGCGGCCGCCATAAGGACGCGACGGCCGATTTTGAATGTCGTCATTTTTTCCTCCCATTTGACAACTGTCCGCAAGACGGCTCAGTTGAGACATTCAAACACGCCAACCTGACACAGACCTGTCACGCCGCAAAAAGCGGGGTAAATCCTGATGAAGTTTCTCTTGATCGAAGATAATGCCGACCTGGCAAATGCGATTTGTTCACGGTTGAAATTTGACGGTCATGTGGTTGACCATGCGTATAAAATCCGGGATGCCATCACTTATTCCGAAGTTGGCGATTATGATCTGATTCTGCTGGATATCATGCTGCCGGATGGGGATGGCCGGACGTTTCTCAAACAGCACCGTGCCCGGGAGAAGGACACACCTGTTATCGTTCTGACCGCGCGTTCCCAGGTTTCCGACAGAATCAGCCTGCTGGATCTCGGAGCGGATGATTATCTCACCAAGCCTTTTGACCACGCCGAGCTTCAGGCGCGTTGCCGCGCCGTGCTGCGACGCAAGACCGGTACTGCGCAAACCGTATTGCGCATCGGCGACGTGACCTTTGATCCGGTGGCAGGCCGCCTCGCGGTTGGCGGCGAGACCGTCAACCTGCGCAATCGTGAACTGCGGCTGCTTGAACTTCTGATCAATTCTCCTGGCCGGATTTTCCCGAAACAGAAGCTGGCCGACAGCCTCTTTTCCTACGATGAGGACGTGTCGGAAAACGCGATTGAAGTGTATATAGGCAGGCTTCGCAAACATCTTGAAAACTCCAGCCTCAAGATCACCACCCATCGCGGTCTTGGATACCGGTTGGACCATGAGTGATGCGTTTCGTGTTTCAGGATCGCTGCGGAACCGCCTGGCAATCACCCTGATCGGCGGCGCTGCACTGCTTGCCATTCTGTTATTTTTTGTGGCGCGGAGCTATGCGGCGCAAATTGCACAGCGAGGTCAGGACAACATCATAAACGCCTCGGTGACATCAATACTGGACGCGGCCATCCTGCGTGACGGTGCCGTTGAAATCGACTTTCCCTATGCGTCTTTCGCCATGCTGGCGACGGCATCCGATGACCGGATTTTTTATGCGATCTATCAGGATGACACCGTGTTGTCGGGATATGAAGACCTGCCGCGCTTGCAAATACCGCCCGGAAAGAGGGCCGGCTTTCAGACTATTGCGTTCCGCGGTGCCGAAATGCGCCTGGCCACGGCATCGCGTGTCTTGATCGGGGCAGATGCCAAAACCCGGATTACGGTCTCAATTGCCCAGACCCAGGATGCTCTGGCCGGAACGCTGAACGTGATTTCCCGCAACGTCGCAATTTTTGGTCTGGGGTTCTTTCTGCTGGCCACACTGCTGTCGTTCTGGGCAACCTCCACAACCATTGGACAGCTCAGGCGGCTTGCCCTGTCGGTGACCCGCCGCGGGCCGCAGGACCTGCGGCCGGTCTCGCAGCCGGTGCCGTCGGAAATGGCCCCGCTGGTCTCCTCTCTGAACAGGTTTATGACACGCCTCGACCACTCCCTGCAGCAATCCGAAGATTTCATCGCCGAAGCCGCCCATAGGGTGCGCACGCCACTGGCCACGGTCCGGTCCCATGCCGAGGCAACTTTGCAGCGCGTCGGCAAGGAGGAAAACCGCCAGGCATTAAGGGCCATGGTGCGCGCAATCGACGAAAGTTCGCGCGCTGCCGGACAGCTGCTGGATCATGCGATGATTACATTTCGCGCCGATCATCTGGAACGCCAGAACCTTGATCTGGGTGATCTGACGAAGGAACTTGTGCAGCGCCTGTCACCGGTGGCTGAGATGAAAGATGTAGAGCTGCGATTGGATACCGAAGCTACGGTGCCGATTTCAGGCGACCCGATCCTGCTTCAGAACGCCCTCCGCAACATCATCGACAATGCGCTCAAATACGCGCCAAGCGAAACTGTCATTCATATCCGCATCAGGTCGAGGCCCCGGGCGCAGGTTGAAGTCCACGACCAGGGCCAAGGTTTCCCTCCAGACGAGATCGGCACCCTGGCGTCACGTTTTACCCGGGGAGCAAACGCCAAAAACATCATCGGTTCCGGGCTTGGCTTGACGATCGCGCGGGATGTGGCGGTTGCGCATGGCGGGACATTGGATCTTTCAAATAGACCGGAAGGCGGCGCATGCGTTATCTTTTCGGCGTAATCATCTGTCTTTGGCCGTTGCTGGCGGCCGCGCAAGACTGGGAAGACCGGCAAGTCTTTGAAGGGCAATCCGCGACCCGGACCCTGCGGGTGCTTTCAAGCACCGACACCTCGTTCATCGCCCCGATCATTACCAGTTTTCTAGCGGTGAACCCGAATGTCTCGGTGGAATATCTGGTCACCGGAACGGTTGAAGTAGACAGGTTGATCCGGCAGGCGCCGCAGGCGTTCGATCTGGCGGTCTCCAGCGCGATGGATCTTCAGCTCAAACTTGCCAATGATGGCTACGCCCGTACCGTTCCGGCGCTGGAAGTCCCTGATTGGGCACAATGGCGGCGCAGTCTTTTTGCCTTCACCACCGAACCCGCTGCCATTGTGATAAACCGCGCGGCTTTTTCCGGACATGAAGTTCCAAAAACCAGGCAGGCATTGATACAGGCCATGCGTGATCGGCCGGATTTCTTCCGCAACCGGATCGGCACCTATGATGTTCGCAAGTCCGGCGTCGGATATCTGTTTGCTACCCAGGATGCTCGCGTCTCCGAGACCTACTGGAGGTTGACGGAAGTGATGGGAAGCCTGGGCGTGCGCCTCTATTGCTGTTCGGGCGAGATGATCGATGACCTCGCCAATGGTACTATCGCAGTTGCCTATAACGTGCTTGGCAGCTATGCCGCGGCGCGCCCCAATCCGGATGATGGTTTGCAGATCATCCTGCCTTCCGATTTTCCGACAACAATAATGCGGACCGTCTTCGTTTCTAAAGACGCACCAAACCCCCAGATTGCAGCCGCGTTCATCCGCCACCTGATCTTCCTGCAATCCAGCAAGGCTGGCGAAAAACACATCAAGCTGCCGCCCCTTGGCTCAGCGCAAGACAGTGTTCGCCAGTCGGCTATTGCTCTGGAACCCGCGCTGCTTACCTATTTGGACAAACTGAAGCGGCGGACATTTCTCGAAGAGTGGGAAAGCGCCGTTTTCCAGTAGTCTTGCCAGTAGTCTTGCCGGCGACTTGGACGCGTTGGTGCCGCCAGCGCGCATCTCCCTAGTTCATTTGGCTTTTTGGGCGGTATTGGGAGGAACTATTTCGGCAGTGCGAGATCAATGTCATGGCGCTGGCTCCCCTTGGCGCTTCGCTCAGGATAGCTGCCATTGGCCCGTCCGCAGCGAATGGTGGCTCTGTACGGCACCTTTCCGGTTCAAACACCGCGCAGCAGAAATACGGGATGGCTTAGGCATCTCATTACGGGGGTCATTGGCGGCATCGGTGACGTGGGCTGCAACGCAGCAGCAAGCCTGCTGGACGGCCGCGTTCGCCTTGGGGCTCGAACCAATGGCGCCCGCAAGGCTCACTGTTGAACCGCATTGTCCGCCCGCGCTCTCTCGGCAGATTTGCCATGCAAATCGCCTGCCGGATAACACATGGCCTGTGCCGATTGCGGCCGGGTCGTTCAATCCGTGCTGCCGTCACGCCCCTCGGGCGCGGCGTCCCGGTCCTGGCATTTTGGCACATGTCCTGGTCAGCAAGTTCGAAGGGGACCGCCGATGTGGGGCGGCGCAAGCCCCGAAAGAACACCGGTCACTGCCCGCTGTACCGGCAGTCGCAAACCTATGCCCGCGACGGGGGCGATCTGGATCGCTCGACGCTGACCGATTGGGTTGGCCGCTCGACCGCGCTTCTAGGGCCGCTGGCCTCCTCTCATTGATTGCTGCGCAATCATCTGCCGTTCGGATGGCCGGACATATGGCGCGGCGGCTGGCGGGATATTTTACGACCGCAATGCCGACGGCGTCAGGTCTTTCCGGGGGTCGGCCACCCACCGCCAGTCCCCTGGATGGCTCCCCGGAAACCGGCCGCTCTAAATCTGGCACCGGCCGCATCAACGGCAATGACGAACACGTAAACCCTGACGATGAGCGCCCAAGGCGCGAAGGGGCAAAGCCCCCTTGCGTCACTTCGGCATCAACGCCCAGTAATCGAGATCCAGCAGCACGTCCGGCAGGTATTTGCCATCCTCGCCCTTCAGCTCAAACGGCGCGCCGCCCTTGGTCGCCACCAGCCGCAGCCGGATCGCACCAACGCCAGGCGCGCTTGTATCGGCCTTGTCCAGCACCTCGGACCAGGCCCGCACGGTCAGACCCGACAAGCACGGATTAGCGTGCGCGCCGCCGTTCAATCCCGCAATCATCTGCGCATTGGCCAGCCCGTTGAAGCTAAGCGCGCGCGCCATTGAAATCACATGGCCGCCATAGATCAGCCGGGTGCCGTCGGGCCGGGCAGTATTGTCGAAATGCACCTTGGCGGTGTTCTGCCACAGGCGGGTCGCCATCATGTGCTCGGCTTCCTCGATGGTGACGCCATCCACATGGTCGATGGTCTCGCCCACCGCGTAGTCGCCCCAGCGGTGCGGCTCGCCGGCCAGGGTGAAATCGTAGTTGCGGAAGTCCAGCCCGGCCGGGATCACCAGCTGGTCCGCCGGGATCACCTTGTTCAATTCCGGGATCACCGTTTCCGGCGCCGGAACGTCCGGATCACCTTTGCGCACCATCACCCAGCGCACATACTCCATCACGCAGTCATCGCGCTGGTTCAACCCGCGGGTGCGCACATAGACCACACCGGATTTGCCATTGGAGTTCTGCTTGAGACCAATCACTTCGGATTCTGAGCGCAAGGTGTCGCCGGGATAGACCGGCAGCAGCCAGCGCCCCTCGGCATAACCAAGGTTCGCCAGCGCATTCAGCGAAATGTCCGGCACCGTCTTGCCGAACACCACATGGAAGGCCGCCAGATCATCCAGCGGCGCCGAAGGCAGACCAGCGGCCCGGGCAAATTCATCCGAAGAATACAGCGCATGGCGCGCCGGATAAAGCGCATGATACAGCGCCCGCTCGCCGCCCGACACCGTGCGCGGCACCGCATGGCGGATCACCTCGCCAACGGTATAGTCTTCGAAAAAGCGTCCCGGATTGGTTTTGGCCGGGCTGGTCTTGGCCATCAGTGTTCTCCCAGTTTGGTCTCAGGGGTGTAGGTCCCGTCCGCCTCTTTCACCACGGCCTGGCCGCAGCGCATGATCCCCTTCACGGGATCAAAAGCCTGGGTCGGGCTGCCATGCAACTCCCAGCCCTTGTTCAGCGCTTGCGTGACCTTGTGGCAAAAGGCCGAGGTGTCGTCTTCGGACAAAAATCGGTAAAGTTTCATAGCATCCTACCCTGCAAAGCCCCTATCCCGGAAAGGGCGAAGGCCCGACCAGTGCGTGGACGTAGCCGATCACCCCCATCAGAACAATCGAAGCGGCAAAGAACATCCCGTCCTTGGCGATGGATCCCTTGGGGCCCGGCTGCCAGTCCGGTTCGGAACGGTTGATCACGATCACCTCAGCCACGGCCCAAGCCAGCAAACCGCCGAACAGGATGATCGACGCCAGGTCGCCATTGACCAGCAGGTGCGCTGCAGCCCAAAGCTTGAAGCCCGCCAGCATCGGGTGGCGCATGCCGTTCAGCAGCGCGCCTTTCTTTGGCGCCGGACTCATCATCCAGATGGCGATCAGCACAGCCAGGTTGTTGATATGCACCATGAAGGACGGCGGCGCCCAGATGTGGATGAACTCCATGCTGCGGTAGCCCAGCACCATCAGCACCACGCCGGCAACCAGCACCAGCGCAACCACACCGCGGCCGCCGTTGCCCATGGACGCGCGCGCCTCCGGTGCCAGCCGTTTGAACAGGTGGCCGCCCCACCACAACAGGATGCCAAGGATCAGTAACGCCATATCAGTCTCCAAATGCTGTCAGCCAGGGAAACAGCTAGGCCGAAAGCGCGGCGATTGCATCCGCTTTTGCCAGGATTTCACGCGCCGTAACCACATGCAGGTTCTCGACTATCCTGCCATCGACCACGGCAACACCCTGGCCTGCGGCTTGCGCCTCATCAAATGCGGCGATCTGGCGGCGGGCAGTCTCGGCCTCGCGCTCCGTCGGGGCAAAGGCGGCATTGGCCACCTCCACCTGCGCCGGATGGATCAGTGTCTTGCCGTCAAATCCCATGTCGCGGCCCTGCGCACATTCCCCGGCCAGCCCCTCAACATCCTTAAAAGCGTTATAGACCCCATCGACAATCACCAGCCCCTCGGCCTTGGCAGCCAGCAGGCACAGGCCCAGCCCCGCCATCATCGGCAGCCGGTCGGGGCGGAAACGGGTCTGCAATTCCTTGGCCAGATCATTGGTGCCCATCACCATGCCCTGCAGCTTGGGGTGCGCCGCGATGGCGGCGGCATTCAGCATGCCGCGCGGGGTTTCCATCATCGCCCACAGCGGAATGTCCCCGGTGATTTCCGCCAGCGCATCCAGATCCGCAGGCGTATTCACCTTGGGCAGCAGAATCGCGTCGCAGTCCATCTGTGCCGCCGCTTTCGCATCCTCACGCCCCCACGGCGTATCCAGCCCGTTGATCCGCACGATCTTCATCCGGGCGCCAAAGCCGCCCGTCTCCAGCGCCTGGGTCAAAGTAGCGCGGGCATTGGGTTTTTCGTCCACCGACACCGCGTCTTCCAGATCAAAGATCACAGCGTCCACCGGCAGGGTTCTGGCCTTCTCCAGTGCACGCGGCTTGGAGCCGGGAATGTACAAAACCGAACGGTACGGGCGCGTGCGCGGGTCCATCAAGGCTCTCCAAAGTTATTTTGTTGCGTAAAGCGGTACAGATTCGATTGTATACTTTCAAGTACAATTCCGCCGCAGCGCAGCGTAACCTTCTCCGCGGATGCAGCAAAACACTGATATATTTAGTGATTTTTAGGCGCCCGCAGGGTTAACCACTTATCAGCACCTGATTGCCAAACTGATAGATACCAAGGCACAGGACCCCTGCCGCCGTCCCAGGCCGCACCTGATGCCCGCAGGCATGGGGCCTGCATTTCGAATTGCGTTACACACCGGCCCGCACAGGGATACCGGGGGCTGCTGTCAGGCACCCGGCTCTGTCCGGCCGTTCCGGAAAGGGTAAAACAAGATGAAAATGTCAATATTCGCACTGCCGGCAGCCTTTGCCGCACTGACCCTGGCAGCTGCACCTGCCACCGCACAAAGCCGCAACTGCGCCCCGCGCGATACGGTGATCAAACGGCTGGCCGAAAAATACGGCGAAAGCCGACAAAGCATCGGCGTGGGCCAGAAGGGCATGGTGATGGAAACCTTTGCCTCCGGCAAGACCGGCAGCTGGACCATCACAGTCACGACCCCTAACGGCATGACCTGCCTGGTGGCATCGGGCCAGTCTTACGAAGTGCTCGCAGAAGCACTGCCGGACACCGACAGCGACGCCTGAACAGATATCCTGAGCAGGTATTGAGGCAGGTTTCCAGGCTGCGGTTACAGTGGCCGCAAACGACACGGCGGGCTGCTCCTGACACAGGTATCAGGTCAGCCCGTCCCAAATGAGCTTGGCTCCGGTCGCGGTCAGAAGCACATAAGTCAGCGCAAAGAACCCGCGCTCCGGAATGCTGTGGTGCAGCCTCACCCCCAGCCACGCCCCTAGCAGCGCAAAGGGCGCCAGGATCAGATCCAGAAGCAGCGTTTCACGTGTAAACAGGCCAAGCCCGGCATAGGGCACCGCCTTAGCAAGATTGATAACCCAGAAGATCAGAACCGTGCTGGCCTGATACTCGGTCTTCCGCAACTTCAGGCTGAGGAGGTAAACCGCAGCCGGCGGCCCGCCCGCATGGCTGACAAAACTGGTGAAGCCCACCGCCAGCCCGGCCAGCGCCCCTGCCCCGGATGAAAGCGGCGCTCCGGCGAACACGTTTATTCCAAAACGGCTGCGCAGCTGCCACAGCACGAATCCGACTGAAACGGCACCGATCAGCACCCGCATCGCTTCGTCATTCACTGCCGCATACAGCCAGGCCCCCAGCGCTACTCCGGGCAACCCCCCGGCAATCAGCAGCAACGAGGCGCGCAGGTTCCAGCGCCCCCAATATGGCTTCAGCGCTGCCAGATCGATCAGCATCAGCAACGGCAGCATCAGCGCCAATGCAGCGCCCGGCTCAATCACCAGCGCCAGAATCGCCGCGGATGCAAAGGCCGCGCCGGAACCGAAACCACCCTTGGACACGCCCGCAAAAACGACCGCGGGGATGGCAAAAACGAAAAACATAGCGTCAAATGCCGCCACTGCCCGCCTCCGAAAGCCCTGAATTACACGCCCTTTAGCGATATCAGCGCAGCATACATAAGTATACCGAACCCTTTGCCGCAGCGCGGAACCCTTGCACGGCGGGCCGTTACGCCGTAGGCATCAGGAAATTTCAACCGGACCGGAGACATTCCCAATGGCACGACCCAAAATCGCCCTCATCGGCGCAGGTCAGATCGGCGGCACCCTTGCACATCTCGCAGCCCTCAAGGAACTCGGCGACGTCGTGCTCTTTGACATCGCCGAAGGCACCCCCGAAGGCAAGGCGCTGGACATCGCACAATCCGGTCCTTCCGAAGGCTTCGACGCCAGCCTCAAAGGCACCCAGTCTTACGAGGACATCGCAGGCGCCGACGTCTGCATCGTCACCGCAGGCGTGCCGCGCAAGCCGGGCATGAGCCGCGACGACCTTCTGGGCATCAACCTGAAGGTGATGAAGTCGGTCGGCGAAGGTATCCGCGACCACGCGCCGGACGCATTTGTGATCTGCATCACCAACCCGCTGGACGCGATGGTCTGGGCACTGCAGCAGTTTTCGGGCCTGCCCGCGAACAAGGTCTGCGGCATGGCCGGCGTTTTGGACTCCGCCCGCTTCCGCCATTTCCTGGCCGAAGAGTTCAACGTCTCCATGAAAGACGTCACTGCATTTGTGCTGGGCGGCCATGGCGACACCATGGTGCCCTCCGTGCGCTATTCCACCGTGGCCGGCATCCCGCTGCCCGATCTGGTCAAGATGGGCTGGACCACCCAGGAACGCCTGGACGCCATCCTGCAGCGCACCCGTGACGGCGGCGCAGAAATCGTGGGACTGCTGAAAACCGGTTCTGCCTTCTATGCGCCGGCCACAAGCGCCATCGAAATGGCCGAAGCTTTCCTGAAAGACCAGAAGCGCGTGCTGCCCTGCGCGGCCTATTGCGACGGCGAGCTGGGCGTGAAGGGCATGTATGTGGGCGTGCCCACCGTGATCGGCGCCGGCGGCATCGAGAAAGTCGTGAACATCCAGCTGAACGAGGAAGAGCAAGTCATGTTCGATAACTCGGTCAATGCGGTAAAGGGCCTGGCCGAGGCCTGCAAAGGCATCGACGGCTCGCTGGCCTGAGCCTTTCAGCCTTGAACTAATCAGGGGGTCCGCTTCGGCGGGCCCTTTTCTTTTGCTCCGGTACGACCACACCGACGATTGACGCTTTTGATCCATGATACGGCGGTAGCGGTCCATAGCTGCCAGGTTCGAATCACCGCCGTTAAGCTTCCGATAATTTGTGATCACACCCCCAAAAACCGTGATCACAAAACTCGAAAATCTTCATCATTTCCCCGCACCCTGTCAAAAAAGCCTTTAACAGTTGGCTTTAAGACGGCCTATTGAAGCCAGACAATTGCAGCCAGACGGGACAGTTTCAGATGAACATCCACGAATATCAGGCCAAAGCCCTCCTTCGCAGCTACGGTGCTCCGGTGTCAGACGGCAAAGTGGTGCTGAAAGCCGAAGACGCCAAAACCGCCGCAGGTGAACTTGACGGCCCGCTCTGGGTAGTGAAGGCGCAGATCCACGCAGGCGGCCGCGGCAAGGGCTCTTTCAAGGAGGCCGACGCCGGTGAAAAGGGCGGCGTGCGCCTGACCAAGTCGGTTGAGGAAGCCGCCGAGGAAGCCAAGAAGATGCTGGGCCGCACCCTGGTCACCCATCAGACCGGCCCGGCGGGCAAGCAGGTGAACCGCATCTATATTGAGGCCGGCTCCGGCATCCAGACCGAACTGTACCTGGCGCTGCTGGTAGACCGCCAGACCTCGCGCATTTCCTTTGTCTGCTCCACCGAGGGCGGCATGGATATCGAAGAAGTGGCCGCCGCCACCCCGGAAAAGATCCTGTCCTTCTCCGTCGACCCGGCCACCGGCTACCAAGCCTACCACGGCCGCCGCATCGCCTTCTCGCTCGGTCTTGAAGGCGCGCAGGTCAAGCAATGCGTCAAGCTGATGGGCCAGCTCTACAAGGCCTTCGTCGAGAAAGACATGGAGATGCTCGAGATCAACCCGCTGATCGTGGCGGACGACGGCAGCCTCAAGGTGCTGGACGCCAAGGTCGGCTTTGACGGCAACGCGGTCTACCGCCACGCCGACGTGGCTGAGCTGCGCGACACCACCGAGGAAGACCCGAAAGAGCTGGAAGCCTCCAAATACGATCTGAACTACATCGCATTGGACGGTGAAATCGGCTGCATGGTGAACGGTGCCGGCCTGGCGATGGCCACCATGGACATCATCAAACTGTACGGTGCTGAACCTGCCAACTTTCTCGACGTGGGCGGTGGCGCCACCAAAGAGAAGGTGACCGAAGCGTTCAAGATCATCACCTCTGACCCGCAGGTCAAAGGCATCCTGGTCAACATCTTCGGCGGCATCATGCGCTGCGATGTCATCGCCGAAGGCGTGGTTGCCGCAGTGAAGGAAGTCGGCCTGAAGGTGCCGCTGGTGGTCCGCCTTGAGGGCACCAACGTCGAGAAGGGCAAGGAGATAATCAACACCTCCGGCCTTGACGTGATCGCCGCCGACAACCTGAAAGACGGCGCGGAGAAGATCGTGAAAGCGGTGAAGGGTTAAGGGCTGATTTATGCTTAGAACTGTTCTTCTCAGCCTTTCTTTCGCTTTGAGCGTCGTCACCGGCAGCGCTCAAGCGGAGGAAAAAGTACTGCCGTCACCTAGCGAACTGTCAGCGCTGACCAAGACCTGCCTCCATGTTCTTTCGGGAACCGTGGACACACAGGACTTAGGCCGGTTCGGTTACAAACTCACATCTGCGAACTCAAAAAAACTCCGGTATAAGCGCAGCAACAAATTAGTTTCTCTGACAATTCCATTTGCAACCAAACTCAAGTTCCGCCGGAATATGACTGGACACAAAGGCTACACTACCATTTGTGAACTTGAAGGTTTCGACGGTCTAGATGCGTCAAAGGCCGAAAAAATAATCGCGGCTGAAATGACGCGAGCAGGTTTCCATTTCAAACCGTCCCACACTAGAAAAGTTCTTGATCGCTGGGTTCGAGATAACGCCGAAATCCACGTTCAAATCAAGTATGACAGAGCGTCTGGAGAACTAAAGCAGTTCTCTATGGTTGCACTGTAGACGGCACTTTGCGTTTACAAGGAGATACCCAGTTGGCCGCTCTCACCGACGAAAACTCAATGTGCTTCAGTCAACAGGTTTGCGGAACATCTTGCGTTCTTGCCTTGCGTCAGGACCAATCCCAGTGAAAGCCGCCGTCTACCTCATAGGTTTGCGGCAGGCCACAGGCCGGGCGAATCTGATGCAGCGGGAACTGGATCAGGCCGGGCTCTCGGCTGTGCGCATCGATGCGGTGGACAGCACCCAGGTCAGCCGCGAGGAAATGCTCAAACAGTGCGCCCCTGAGGGCAACTGGGGCTATTTCCAGACCAAGGACATGGCCTGCACCCTCAGCCATGCCAAGGCCTGGGAGGCGTTCTTGAAATCAGACGCCGATGTGGCGCTGATCCTGGAGGATGACGTCTTCCTGTCGCCCGACACCGGCGCCTGGCTGAACGACCTGTCCTGGTGGCCGCAGGATGCCGGCATCGTCAAATTCGAACGCTGGCGGGCCAAAAAGCTGCAGGTGGCGCTTGGCAAGGGCGGCTTTACCCACATGGGCCGCGAGGTGCGCCAGATGCTGTCGCGCCACGCGGGTGGTGCAGCCTATGCGGTCTCCCGCCGCGCAGCGCAGCACCTTCTGGACAGCCGCCCGTTTGAGATCACCCTGGACAACCTGCTGTTCAACTTCGACGCCTCCAAACCTGCGCGCGCCGTCAAAGTCTATCAGGTCCAGCCGGCCTTGGCCGAACAGGGCAACGAGGCCCCCGGCGAACATGCCATCGGCCCGGCGCGCCACCGGCCCAAGGGCTGGCCGCTGATCCGCCAGAAACTCCGGCGCGGGATCTATGAATTCCGCGGCGGTTTCAGAGTATTTCCCAGTGTGGTCCTGGGGCGGGCCACCCTCGAAAAAATCCGCTTCGACGGCCGATCCTTGGCCACACCGCAGAACCAACAGACACATACCGCTTGAAGGAACCGACATCATGGCAGTCCTCATCGACGAAAACACCAAAGTTATCTGTCAGGGCTTCACCGGCTCGCAGGGTACTTTCCACTCTGAACAGGCCATCGCCTATGGCACCAAAATGGTCGGCGGCGTCACCCCCGGCAAAGGCGGCCAGACGCATCTGAACCTGCCGGTCTTCAATTCCGTGCATGAAGCCAAGCATGTGACCGAAGCCAATGCCTCGGTGATCTACGTGCCGCCGCCGTTTGCCGCGGATTCCATCCTCGAGGCGATCGACGCCGAAATGGAAGTCATCGTCTGCATCACCGAAGGCATTCCGGTGCTGGACATGATGCGGGTGAAGCGGGCGCTGGAGACCTCCAAGTCGCGCCTGATCGGCCCCAACTGTCCCGGTGTGATCACCCCGGACGCCTGCAAGATCGGTATCATGCCCGGCCATATCCACCGCCGCGGTTCGGTTGGTGTTGTGTCGCGCTCCGGCACCCTGACCTATGAGGCGGTGAAGCAGACCACCGACGTCGGGCTTGGACAGTCGACCTGTGTGGGCATCGGCGGCGACCCGATCAAAGGCACCGAGCATATCGATGTGCTGGAATGGTTCCTGGCGGATGACGAAACCGAAAGCATCATCATGATCGGCGAAATCGGCGGCTCCGCCGAGGAAGAAGCCGCGCAGTTCCTGGCCGATGAGGCCAAGAAGGGCCGCTCCAAGCCGGTTGCAGGCTTCATTGCCGGCCGCACCGCCCCTCCGGGCCGCCGCATGGGCCACGCGGGCGCAATTGTCGCCGGCGGCAAGGGCGGCGCCGAGGACAAGATCGAAGCAATGAAATCCGCAGGCATCGTGGTCGCCGAAAGCCCGGCCGGCCTGGGTGAAGCGGTGCTGAAAGCGATCGGCAAGTAAATGTATCCCGCAGCGCGTCATGGCAGTGTCCAGCGCCCGTCCCGGCGGGGAGGGTGCGAAGCGCCCGCCCCGTGGGGGGCGGGACGGGCGCTGCCCGGCGCGCTGCGCCGGGCAGGATTGTGCCTATTGGCCCTTCCTGGACTAAGTTCACCTGTTAAAGCTGAAGCGCTTCAATATCAGGACTTTGTCAACCTCGTTTCAGCCTGCGTTCTTGAAACCAGATATGACTTTGGCAATCTTGGAGCAGTTGCACGCCTCCAGAAAGAGCTTTCGCTTCGCCCACTTAATCAAGACGACGAAGCGGAGTTCGCTGCAGTATCGTTACATGCTGGATTGACTGGGCTGTTTCTTTCTCCTGAGAGCCTGTCTTCTGAAGCGCTGAAAAAGTTCTTCTCAGACGATGCTGCTTCGAAAAGCTGGCACCGTCGGGTTCACGAACAAAACAGTGCGGAACTAAACCGCACTGAGCAGCCTTCGTTGTTTCGTGAACACGCTATGTTGGACAATGAACAGCGTGAACGGTCCTTTTGGTGGTTCGATGGCGAGCAAAAGATGCCCGTCACATTTCACCTGTCAGGTTCTATCAGAAGTGCACTCCCTGTCTGCACGGCTGCAAACATCCCGCAGAACTGGGCAACCGCTCTATTGTCAGACCGACAACTGGCCTTTGGCGTGTCCAAAACCAAGAACTATGAGCAATTCACCGCCAAGATTGATACTTTGCCAAGCATTTTTACCTCTCTTCTCCATTCGGCAATCGGACATAAACCCGAACACGACATGCTGCGTGCTGAGATTAACCTGATGCAGTTTCCCGACTTCTTGCCCAAGGAAAGTAACTCCTCGCCTTGGGTGCTCACCGTCAAGACAATCCCGACCCTGTGAGGCTAAGATGACCGAACAAAGCCCAAACGACCTCTTCCGCGCCTCCTCTTTCATGCAGGGGCACAATGCGGAGTATCTGGAGCAGCTTTATGCCCAATACGCCAATGACCCCAACGCGGTGGATGCCGCCTGGGCCGAGTTCTTCCGCCAGATGGGCGATGCAGAACTGGACGTAAAGGCTGAGGCTGCAGGCCCGTCCTGGGCGCGCAACGACTGGCCGCCGGCGCTGGATGATGACCTCACCGGCGCGCTGACCGGCGAATGGCCGGCCCCGGCTGAGACCAAGGGCGCAGGCAAGAAGATCAGGGAAAAGGCCTCCGCCAAGGGCGTCGAGGTCACCGACGATCAGGTGCAGCGCGCGGTGCTGGACTCGATCCGGGCGTTGATGCTGATCCGTGCCTACCGGATCCGAGGCCATCTGGCAGCGGACCTGGATCCGCTGGGCATGCGTGCCGCCTCCGCCCACCCGGAGCTGGACCCCAAGACCTACGGCTTTACTGACGGCGACATGGACCGGCCGATCTTCATCGACAATGTACTGGGGCTGCAGGTTGCCACCATGCGGCAAATTGTCGACATCGTGAAGCGCACCTACTGCGGCACCTTTGCGCTGCAGTACATGCACATCTCCGACCCCGAGCAATCCGCCTGGCTGAAAGAGCGGATCGAGGGCTACAACAAGGAAATCACCTTTACCCGCGAAGGCCGTAAGGCGATCCTCAACAAGATGGTCGAGGCCGAAGGGTTCGAGAAATTCCTGCACGTCAAATACACCGGCACCAAGCGGTTCGGCCTGGACGGCGGCGAGAGCCTCATTCCGGCGATGGAACAGATCATCAAACGCGGCGGTGCGCTGGGGGTGTGCGACATCGTGATCGGCATGCCGCACCGCGGCCGTCTGTCGGTTCTGGCCAATGTGATGCAGAAACCTTACCGCGCCATCTTCAACGAATTCCAGGGCGGCAGCTTTAAGCCCGAAGACGTGGATGGCTCCGGCGATGTGAAATACCACCTTGGCGCCTCGTCCGACCGCGCGTTCGATGGCAACAATGTGCATCTCAGCCTGACCGCCAACCCCTCGCACCTTGAGGCGGTGAACCCGGTGGTGATCGGCAAGGTCCGTGCCAAGCAGGACCAGCTGGGTGACAAGGACCGCAGCAAGGTGCTGCCGATCCTGCTGCATGGCGACGCGGCTTTTGCCGGCCAGGGAGTTGTGGCGGAGTGCTTTGCGCTGTCGGGCCTGCGCGGCCACAAGGCCGGCGGCACCATGCATATCGTGGTGAACAACCAGATCGGTTTCACCACTGCGCCGCATTTTTCACGGTCCTCCCCCTATCCCACCGACAATGCGCTGGTGGTTGAGGCGCCGATTTTCCACGTCAACGGCGACGACCCGGAAGCCGTGGTCCATGCCGCCCGCGTTGCCACCGAATTCCGCCAGAAGTTCCACAAGGATGTGGTGCTCGATATCTTCTGCTACCGCCGGTTCGGTCACAACGAAGGCGACGAGCCGATGTTCACCAACCCGTTGATGTACAAGAAAATCAAGGGCCACAAAACCACGCTGACGCTCTACACCGACCGGCTGGTCAAGGATGGCCTGATCCCCGAAGGCGAGATCGAGGACATGAAGGCCGCCTTCCAGGCGCATCTGAACGAAGAGTTTGAGACCGGCAAGAACTACAAGCCCAACAAGGCTGATTGGCTGGACGGGCGCTGGTCGCATCTGGACAAGAAAGACGCCGATTACCAGCGCGGCCGCACCGCGATCGCTCCGGAAACCCTGTCAGAGATCGGCGCCTCGCTCAGCCGGGTGCCCGACGGCTTCCCGATGCACCGCACCGTGGGCCGTTTCCTGGATGCCCGCGGCAAGATGTTTGAAACCGGCCAGGGCTTTGACTGGGCGACGGGCGAGGCGCTGGCATTCGGCTCGCTGCTGCTGGAGGGCTACCCGGTGCGCCTGGCGGGCCAGGACGCCACCCGCGGCACCTTCTCGCAGCGCCATTCCGGCATCGTCAACCAGGAGACCGAGGAGCGTTACTATCCGCTCAACAACATCCGCGCGGGCCAGTCGCAATACGACGTGATCGACTCGGCCCTGTCGGAATATGCGGTGCTTGGCTTTGAATACGGCTACTCATTGGCGGAACCCAACGCGCTGACCCTGTGGGAAGCCCAGTTCGGCGATTTTGCCAACGGCGCGCAGATCATGTTCGACCAGTTCATTTCCTCGGGCGAGAGCAAATGGCTGCGGATGTCGGGCCTCGTGTGCCTGCTGCCGCACGGGTTCGAGGGCCAGGGCCCTGAGCATTCCTCCGCCCGGCTTGAACGCTTCCTGCAGATGTGCGGCCAGGACAACTGGATTGTGGCCAACTGCACCACGCCTGCAAACTATTTCCACATCCTGCGCCGCCAGCTGCACCGCACCTTCCGCAAGCCGCTGATCATGATGACCCCGAAATCCCTGCTGCGCCACAAGCTGGCGGTCAGCAAGGCAGAAGAGTTCACCACCGGTTCCAGCTTCCACCGGGTGCTATGGGATGATGCCCAGCACGGCAACTCCGACACCCGGCTGGTGGCGGATGACAAGATCAAGCGCGTCGTCATGTGCTCGGGCAAAGTTTATTACGACCTGCTCGAAGAACGCGATGCCCGTGGCATCGACGATGTTTATCTGATGCGGGTCGAGCAGTTCTATCCGTTCCCGGCCATTTCCATGGTGAAGGAGCTGGAACGCTTCAAACAGGCGGAAATGGTCTGGTGCCAGGAAGAGCCCAAGAACCAGGGCGCCTGGAGCTTCATTGAACCCAACATCGAATGGGTGCTGACCCGCATCAAGGCCAAGCACACACGGCCGGTCTATACCGGCCGCGCCACCTCGGCCTCGCCCGCAACCGGTCTGGCCAGCCAGCACAAAGCACAACAAGCAGCCCTCGTGAACGAAGCGCTGAGCATCTGAGGATAAAGAGACATGACAACCGAAGTCCGCGTACCCACCCTGGGCGAATCCGTGACCGAGGCCACCGTGGCCACCTGGTTCAAGAAACCCGGCGACACCGTCAATGCCGATGAAATGCTCTGCGAGCTGGAGACCGACAAGGTGACGGTCGAAGTGCCCTCGCCTGCCGCAGGCACCCTGGGCGAGATCGTCGCCGGTGAAGGCCAGACTGTCGGCGTCGACGCTCTGCTGGCCACCCTGTCCGAGGCCAATGGTGCTGCCGCTGCCCCTGCCGCTGCAGCACCGGCTCCTGCTGCTGCGCCCTCCGGCGGCGATAGCGCACCGGTGCCGGTCATGGTTCCCGCGCTTGGCGAGTCAGTTTCCGAGGCCACCGTTTCGTCCTGGTTCAAAAAGGTGGGCGACACCGTCACGCAGGACGAAATGCTGTGCGAACTGGAAACCGACAAAGTGTCGGTAGAGGTCCCCGCCCCGGCTGCCGGCGTGTTGACCGAGATCATCGCCGCAGAGGGTGCCACCGTCCAGGCTGCCGCACAGCTGGGCGTGATCGCTGGCGGCGCAACCGGGTCTTCCGCGGCCCCTTCCGCACCTGCCGCCGCCCAGAACCCGGCTGCCGCCACCGCGTCGGCGTCCAAGGATATTGCCAACGCCCCCTCGGCGGAAAAGGCGATGGCCGAGGCAGGCCTCAATGCGTCGCAAGTCAGCGGCAGCGGCCGTGACGGGCGCATCATGAAGGAAGATGTTGCTGCCGCCGTGGCCGCCGCCAAGACCGCACCGCCTGCCGCTCCGGCAGCCCCGGCACCGGCTCAGGTGCGCGGCCCGGTCACCGCAGATGATGCCGCGCGCGAAGAGCGGGTAAAGATGACCCGCCTGCGTCAGACCATCGCCAAGCGCCTGAAGGACAGCCAGAACACCGCTGCCATGCTGACCACCTACAACGAGGTCGACATGACCGAGGTGATGGCCCTGCGCAATGAGTACAAGGACCTGTTCCTGAAGAAGCACGGCGTGAAACTGGGCTTCATGTCCTTCTTCACCAAGGCCTGCTGCCACGCGCTGAAGGAAGTGCCAGAGGTGAACGCCGAGATCGACGGCACCGACATCGTCTATAAAAACTTCGTGCACATGGGTGTTGCCGCTGGCACTCCGACCGGCCTGGTTGTGCCGGTGATCCGGGATGCCGACGCGATGTCCTTTGCTGCAATCGAGAAAGCGATTGCCGAAAAAGGCGCCCGCGCCCGCGACGGCAAACTTTCGATGGCCGAGATGCAGGGCGGCACCTTTACCATCTCCAACGGCGGCGTCTACGGCTCGCTGATGTCGTCGCCGATCCTGAACCCGCCGCAGTCCGGAATCTTAGGCATGCACAAGATCCAGGACCGCCCGATGGCGATCAACGGCCAGGTGGAAATCCGCCCGATGATGTATCTGGCGCTGAGCTATGACCACCGCATCGTCGACGGCAAAGGCGCCGTGACCTTCCTGGTCCGCGTCAAGGAAGCGCTGGAAGACCCGCGCCGTCTGCTTATGGATCTGTAAAGAAGACAAATTGCGCCCCGGACATATTCCCGGGGCACTTATCGCGATAGGAGATATTCGTTGTTCGCGACAAAATACGAGCAAACCATTGAAGGGCTGGAGCTAGATTCCTCCCCGGTGCTGTTGCCACAAGACATTGAACGCCAGGATCTTGTGAACCGCATGTACCTCAGCGACGAGACTTCGATTTCGGAAAATGAAGCAAGACATTATATTCTGATGCGCTTGCTCATTTGGCTTGTTTTTTTTGCCGGGACTGCGGCCTGCGCTTTTGGCCTGCTAAGCGCTTCCCGTCTGCTAGAAACCGCTGTTTTGGCCGTCGTGTTCATAGGGGGCATGGCGATTACCGAAAACTCCCCTGTAGTGAAGAAAATGTCATGGTCTTGGGACCATCACATCCAGATCAAACTGCTAGGTGCGGCGGCAAGTCTTCTGGCACTGGCGCATCTGGAGCCTGAGCTACGGAAATTTGTAGGCACGTTTATTCCTTGGCTAGCGGTTGCGATCGTCGCCGTCAGCGGTGACGGTTTGTTCCGCGCTTACCGGAAACTCACCGTTTTCCGGAAGGGCTACGCGGTGGCAGCTTTTCTAAAGGGCAAGTCGCAAGCCGAACGACAAAAGGTCTTAGAAACTCTCGCGTCGCCTGCAGTGTCTTCCGTGCTGTGGCGAAACAAAGGGAAACTTAAGTGATTTTGGAAGCCCGCATTTCACATTTGCCGCAGCCCGATCAGAGGATGAGAAAGCAGTAATGGCTTCCGTCCCATGACCCTCCCGCTCTGGGGCCTTGTCTGCCTCTCGATCCTCACCCTGATCCACGTGAGCTGCGACAGCTTCCTGCTGAAGCTCTCGGCGGGCAACGCCTGGACCGCAGGCCCGCGCGACACCGCTGTCAGCCGCAGCGCACTGGCAGGGCGGGCGCGGCGCGCCTTCACCAATTTTCTGGAAACCGCCCCGGTCTTCATCAGCCTGGTGCTGGTCGCGGAACTGGCGAGCCTGCACAGCGCGCTGATCACCACCGGGATTTACACCTATCTTGGGGGCCGCGCCCTCTATTTGCCTGCCTACCTCAGCGGCGTGCCTTATCTGCGCACCGCCATCTGGCTCATCGCCACCAGCGGCCTTGCTGCGATGCTCGCGGGGGTGCTCCTCGCATGACCATTCATCTTTCCAAAAATACTCAAATTGGCTCCGCCCAAGCCAAGCCCAGCGCCGCAATTCTGCGGAAACTGCGGCAGCACCCGCCTTTCTTGAGTGGCATCAAAGCGCTCCCTTGCCAAAGCAGTGCACTCTGCCTGCAGAACGGATAAAGGAGTAACCCCAATGGCAACCCATGTTCTCTGGCAGGCCGATGTGGCCGATTTCACCGCTTGGCTGACCGTGTTCCGGCAGGACAAGGCCAACCGCCAGGCCGCAGGCATCACCGACATGAACGTATGGAGCGATCCGGACCGCACAAACCACGCCGTGGCGCTGTTCGCGATCACCGATCCGGAGAAGGCCCGTGCTTTTTTCGGATCGGAAGAGCTCGCTATGCACCTAGAACGCGACGGGGTCACCAATATCTCGATCAAGATGTTGACCCCCGTCTGATCCTAAGACCACTATCCCCTAATGCGTGTTCCGCCAAACGGAACCGGGGAGAACAGAGGAAAACCAACCCATGTCCCAATATGACGTCATCGTAATCGGCGCCGGCCCCGGCGGCTATGTCTGCGCCATCCGCTGCGCCCAGCTGGGACTGAAGACAGCTGTGGTCGAGGCCCGCGAAACCCTCGGCGGCACCTGCCTGAACGTGGGCTGCATTCCGTCCAAGGCGCTGCTGCACTCGACCCACCTGCTGCATGAGGCAGAGCACAATTTTGCCCATATGGGCCTCAAGGGCAAATCGCCGTCGGTCGATTGGGACCAGATGAAGACCTACAAGGATGAGGTCATCACCCAGAACACCGGCGGCATCGAGTTCCTGTTCAAGAAGAACAAGATCGATTGGATCAAGGGCTGGGCCTCAATCCCCGCGGCGGGCAAGGTGCAGGTCGGCGACGACGTGCATGAGGCAAAGAACATCGTGATCGCCTCCGGCTCGGTCCCCGCCTCCATTCCGGGCGTCGAGATCGACGAGAAGATCGTGGTCTCCTCCACAGGCGCGCTGGAGCTGCCGAAGATCCCCAAGAAACTGGCCGTCATTGGCGCAGGTGTGATCGGGCTGGAGTTGGGCTCGGTCTATGCCCGTCTGGGATCTGAGGTGACCGTGGTGGAGTACATGGATGCGGTCTGTCCGGGGATGGACAAGGACGTGCAGCGCAGCTTCAAGCGGATCCTGGAAAAGCAGGGGCTGAATATCATCCTGGGCGCTGCGGTGCAGGGGGTGGAGACCACCAAGACCAAGGCCAAGGTCAAATACCAGCCCAAGAAAGGCGGCGATGAGGTGACCCTGGACGCCGATGTGGTGCTGGTTGCCACCGGGCGCAAGCCCTACAGCGAAGGCTTGGGGCTGGACGCGCTGGGTGTCAAAATGACCGAACGCGGCCAGATCGCCACGGACGATCACTGGCGCACCAATGTGCCCGGCGTCTATGCCATCGGCGACGTGATCGAAGGCCCGATGCTGGCGCACAAGGCCGAGGATGAGGGCATGGCAGTGGCTAGTGTTATTGCAGGCAAACATGGCCATGTGAATTACGGCGTCATTCCGGGTGTCGTCTACACCACGCCGGAAGTGGCCACCGTGGGCGCCACCGAGGACGCGCTGAAGGCCGAGGGCAAGAAGGTCAAGACCGGTAAATTCATGTTCATGGGCAATGCGCGGGCCAAGGCCGTCGGCCAGGCCGAGGGCGGCTTTGTCAAGATCATCGCCGACAAGGAAACCGACCGCATCCTGGGGGCTGCGATCATCGGTCCGGCCGCGGGCGACATGATCCATGAGCTGTGTGTGGCGATGGAATTCGGCGCCTCCGCCGAAGATGTGGCGCTGACCTGTCACGCGCATCCGACTTATTCCGAGGCGGTGCGCGAGGCTGCCCTGGCCTGCGGCGACGGGCCGATTCACAGCTAAACCTGGCGAGTCACCGAACATAACAAGGCGCAGCTCACCGCAGCTGCCCTTTTTCGATTGGCACGGCTGGCGATCCGCTCTTTACTGAGCCTCGATTTCACCCCGCAGGAGACACCGCTATGGCCGTTTCTTTACAAGTCATCTACCCAGTCAGTGACGGAAAAACATTCGACTATGCCTATTACGCTGACACCCACATGAAGGTCGTGGACCAGCACATCGGGCCGCATCTGCAGTCAATTGTGGTGACCAGGGGGCTGGCGGGCGGACCGGATGTCCCGCCGCCGTTTTTTGCTATCGCCACGATGACCTTTGCCGATCAGGCGGCCATGGATACCGCGATGCAGGCAGCAGGGCCGGCTCTCGACGACATTCCGAACTTTACGGACGTCCAGCCGCAGGTTCTGATAGGCGAAGTCCTGCGCTGATGCAGCCCGCCCGGCACCCGCCGGGCAAAAAATTCTTCAAAGAATTTTGCCAAGAAAATTCGAATTTTCTTGGCCCCGGCGGGCGTCCCGCTCCGGCTGGTCAGGCCCGTTGCTCAGCCGTGCCCGGGTCAAACCCGGCTTCCCGCATCAGATCATCCGACCGGCTTTCTACCCGCATTTCCAGCTGCGCCATAAATTCGTCGCGGCTGCTCCCCGGTTGCATCGGTTCCAGGAACTCCACCACTGCAAGGCCAGGCTTGCGGTAAATACCCTTGCGCGGCCAGAATACGCCGACATTGGTGGCGGCCGGCACGCAGGGCTGGCTCAGCCCCTCATAAAGCACTGCAGTACCTATCTTGTAAGGCTTGCGGGCACCGGGGGCCACGCGGGTGCCTTGGGAATAGATGATCAGCTGGCCCGGCTCGCGGCTTTGCGCGGCGACATCCTTGACCATCTTGGCAATGGCCGACCCGCGCCGACCGCGGTTGACTGGCACACAGCCCAGACGCTTGGCATAAACACCGATCACCGGGGTCCACATCAATTCGCGCTTCATGATGAAGCGGGCCGAGGGTACAGCGTTGAAGATGATCAGGATATCCAGGAAACTTTGATGCTTGGCGGCGACAATCACTTCCCCAGAGGGCACCTGGCCACGGACTTCGGTCTGAATGCCAACCATCCAGCGCGCGGTCCACAGGACCCAGCGCGCATAAGACTTACAGGCCGTGCGCGCACCCTTGGGGGATACTGCGGCCCAAGGAGCAAACAACAGCCCCAGCACCAGCATTGCCAGATACATCTGCAGCAGAAAGACCGCTGAACGCAGCCATTGAACCGGGTTTTTCACGACAGTGCTCCCAAACGTTTGGTGGCGGCACGGGTGGTGGCGGCAAAAGCCACCAGCGCGCCAAGTACCGGGATCACCAGCGGTACCAGCCAGCCCCAGCCCTGAAAGCCGAGACCGGTCAGGAAGCCGCCTTCATCCGAGGCTTCCGGCATCAGCCAGACGCCAATCATGCCAAGGGCCACCCCCGCTGCAGCGCCGCTTAAGGCGCGCAGAGTAAAGCGGCGTATAAAAGCCTGGGCGATATAGCTGTCCAGCGCCCCGACCAGCCGCAGAACCTCGATCACTTGCGCATTGGCGGCAAGGGCCGCATTGGCGGCAAGGGTGATCATTGCCGCCGTTGCGCTGCCGATCAGCAGGATCGACACCCAAGCCAGCCTGCGCAGCGACCGGGCGGCATCGACCAGCGGCGCGCGCCAGCGGGTATGGTCATCCAGAACCGCGCCCGGCACTTCGGCCTGCAGCCGCAGGCGCAGCCCGGCAGCGTCATATCCGGGATCCTCGCTTGTGACTTCGATCAGCTGCGGCAGCGGCAGGCTGCCAACCGGCAGGCTGGAGCCGAACCAGGGCGCCAGCAGCGCCGCCTGCTCCTCTCCCGACAGCGCGCGGGCGGTAGCCACACCCGGTGTCTGGCGCAGGATTTCCAGCGCCGCCTCGGTCTGTGCCGCGCGCTGCTCTGCCGGCGCGTTGATGCGCAGGGTTGCAGCCCGCGCCAGCTCTGAGGCCCATTGGTCTGCCAGCCGCCCGGAGGCCATCGACAGCGCCAGCGCAAAGACAGCAAGAAAGGCCATCGCGGCGGAAACAAAAAGCGTCAGATGGGCGGTAAAGCCGCTTGGCGGCACCACCCGGTTGGCCTGGGTATCGCCCAGGATCAGCTTGCGCAGTTTGCCCTCGGTCATAGGTCCGCCCCCGCCAGCTGCAATTGCCGGTTGGAGATCCGCAGCACCCGGGCCTGCACCTGGTTCTTGGCCGCCCGGATCAGCGACAGATCATGGGTTGCCACCAGAATGGTCTTGCCCATCCGGTTCAGCTCGACCAGCAGCTGCAGCAGCCGCTGCGACATTTCCCAGTCCACGTTACCCGTCGGTTCATCCGCGATAATCACATCCGGCGACAGGATGACTGACCGGGCCAGCGCCGCCCGCTGCCGCTCACCGCCCGACAATTCCGGCGGCAGCGCATGGGCACGTTCGGACAGGCCGACCCAATTCAGCAGCTCGCGCAGGTTGGGTTCCTCATGCGTCAGCTCCCGCCCGGAGACCAGCAGCGGCAGGGCGATATTCTCAATCACCGGCAAATGGTCCAGGAACCGGCAATCCTGGTGCACGACCCCGACGCGGCGGCGCAGATGGGCCATCTGATCGCGGTCCAGCCCCTTTACATCCATATTGAAGGCGCGCACCCGGCCCGAGGTCGGCATCAGCGCGCCATAACACAGTTTCAAGAGCGTCGTCTTGCCTGCGCCGGACGGGCCGGTCAGGAAATGAAAAGAACCTGGCGCCAGCTGCACTGACACCGCATCCAGCAGCTCGCCGCCGCCGTAATTATAGCCCACGTTCTCCAGCTCGATCACCGCTGCCCCCCGATTGCGCCGCAAAAATGGCGCTCCGGTGTTTTGCCCCAAGGGATCAGCAGTTTCAATGGGGCTCTGTTGCCAGGAAACCCCCGCCGCCGCCGCGCCGGGGCGGCAACGGCAATTGACTCTTTCACCGGACCGCCGGCCTGCATATAATCCCTTGAAAAACAACCTGCCGCCTGCTGGCCGGCAGGATGGTGCCGAGGAGAGCATGATGCGCCTGACCTGCCCGAATTGTGCAGCCCAGTACGAAGTTCCCGAGGACGTGATCCCCGACGAAGGCCGGGATGTGCAGTGTTCCAATTGCGGCCAGACCTGGTTTCAGGCGGCAGCGGGGGCTGTTGCAGCACGCACCGCTGGGCAAGACGCGCCGGACACGGGCGCAAACGGCGAAGCACTTTCGCAAGCAGCAGAAGAACACCCTGAGCCGGACATGCCCGGGGACGTCCCAGGTGAATCCCCGGACCAATCCGCAGGTGAAATCCCGGACGCCGCCCCTGCACCTGTTCCGGAGCCGCAGGATCCGGCGGAGCCCGCAGCCGGCGCACCGGAGACCCGCGCAGAGGATGATCCGGACGGCCAGCCGGGTGCGGATGAAACGGAGGCCGCGGACGAGGAGCCCGCGGCGCCGCCAGCGCCGCAGCGGACCCGTGCTCTGGATCCTGCCTTGTCCGATATCCTGCGCGAGGAGGCCGAGCGCGAAGCCTCGCTGCGGGCGGCAGAGGGCCACAGCCTGGAAACGCAACCTGATCTGGGCCTCGAAGAAGCCACAACCCCGGAAGACGAGGCCGCCCGCCGCAGCCGCCAGGCCCGCGACCGGATGGCCCGTATCCGCGGTGAAGACCCGCGCCAGCTGGCCGCAGCTGAAACCGGCTCGCGCAAGGAATTGCTGCCGGATATCGAAGAAATCAATTCAACTTTGCGCTCTGCAGGCAGTGCGGCCCCTGCACCGCAGGCCGCCTCGGAAGAACCGCCGGTGCGGCGCAAAAGCAGCTTTGCCCGCGGGTTTTCACTGTCGGTGATTGCCGCATTGATGCTGGTCATGGTCTATGACAACGCGCCGCTGATCTCGGAAAAACTGCCGCAAGCGGATCCGGCACTCAGCAGTTATGTCGGCTGGGTGGATCAGATGCGGCTGTGGCTGGATGGCCAGGTCAGATCCCTAACCAGCACCCAGTAACGCCGCCCCAGTAACGCCGTCCGGTCAGCATTCTTTTCCTGGCGTTTAAGACATCCGGTTGCCGCTGGCGGCCGGGTTTCAGAACCTGTCCAGCAGCCGTTGCAGGTAATTGCGCTCCCGCTCGCTGCGCTCACGCTCTCCTGCCCGGCGGCGGATGTCCTCCAGCAGGTTCCAGGCGCGGCGATAGGCATTGCCCTCTCCCACCTTGCCGCCATCGTCCACCGATCCATTGCTGCGTCCCAGCGGGTCCAGCCGCTCGCCCTCAGCCGTAGCCGAAGGCTGCCCCTGGCCGTTGCGCTGGCCGTCTTCGCGCTGTGCCAGTGCTTCGCCTAGGTTGCGCATGCCTTCGCGCAGCGCTTCCATCGCCTCGGACTGCTGGTCAATCGCTTCGGCCATATCACCGCCGCGCAGCGCGTCCTCGGCACCCTCCATCGCCCGGCCCGCCCGGTCCAGGGCTTCGCGGGCGGCGTCGCCGGCCTCACCGTCCAGATAGGGCAATCCCTCCTGCTGGCGCTGCAATTGCCGGCGCAGGGCCTGCTGGCGGTCAGCAAGCGAGCCGGCCGCGCCCGGCTGCTCGCGGCCATCAGGGCCGGAACCTTCGGGATTGCGGCTGTCGGCGCCGTCGCTGCCCTGCCCGTCCTGGCCGCTGTCACCGCCCTGCCCGCCCTGATGGCTCTGGCCGCGGCCCAGACCGCCATCGCGGCCTTCGTTGCCCTGGCTCTCGCCGCTGCGGGCGCCGGGGTTGAACTGTTCCTGCAGGTCGCGGAAGGCCTGATCGGAAAGCCCCTGCTGCTCCCGCAGGGTTTCGCCAAGCCCCTCCATCGCCTGGCGGCCCTCGTCGCCCTGGCCCTGCCCCTGCTGCGCGCGGGTCATCCGCATGTTTTCCATCATTTCCTGAAACTCGCGCAGCGCCTGCTCGGCTTCGGCCATGCGGCCCTGCTCCATCAGCTCCTGGATGCGGTCCATCATCGCTTGCAGGTCATCCTGACTGAGGGTCATCATGTCCTCGGGCATCTCGCCCGGCTCCATCACCTCGCCGTTCGCCTCTGCCTGCCGGCTCAGCTGGCGCATATAGTCCTGGGTCGCCTCGCGCAGCTCTTGCATCAATTGGGCGATCTCCTGATCGCTGGCACCATCGCGCATGGCCTGGCTCAGCCGTTCCTGCGCCCGCTGCATCCGTTCCAGCGCATCGCCCACGTCGCCCTCTTCCAGCTGGATTGCAAGATCCCACAGCGCCGCGGTAATTTCCGCCTGTTGCGGCTCGGGAATGCTGCCCTGCACGGTATAACTTTCAAGCCGCCGCAGGATGGTGCGCAGCCGCAGGTAACCGCCATAGTCGCGGAACAGGTCTTCGGGGCGGTGCGACAGGGTGCGCAGGATTTGCGCCACCCGCGGCGCATTTGCGCGCGACCACAGCAGATCCCGGCGCTGCTCGATCACCGCAGCCGCCAGCGGATCAAAAAAACGGCGGGTGACAAGCTCGGTGCCAAAGCCCGCCGCTGCGGCCGATTGCCCGGCCTCATCAACCGCCGAAAAGGTAAAGACCACCGGCAGGTTGGCCCAAGCGTGCCGGGCGAAATCCTCGATCAGTTTTTCGGTGAATTCCTTGCGCGAGCCTGACAACGGCAGCGGCAGATCCAGCACCAGCGCCTCGCGCGGGTCGGGTTCTGCGGCCAGGCCGTGTCGCCGCTCCACCGCAGCCAGATCCAGTGCAATCCGGACCTGACCCGCGGCGACGCCATAGTCATCGCGAGCCGCAAAGGCCAGCGTTGTGTAGCCGTCGTTTTCCAGCTCCGGCTGGCCCGCAACCGCGACTTTGGGCGGATGATCCGGGATCACCTCCACCTGCCAGCTGCGTCCGCCGGAGCCATCAATTGAAACTGAGCCGCTGCGGATGACGTCGAATTCGATCGCACCGTCCAAGTCCGGCGGCTGTTCTGTGCTTTGGCCTGTGACGCTCTGCGTCAGGTTTAGCGCCCCCGCCTCGCCATAGAACCGCAGGGTGACGCGGCTGCCTTCCGGCAGTTTCAAGATGCCTCCGGCTTGATCGTTCAAATACAGAACCGGCAGGCGGGTATAGGCGGGCGGCTCTGCCCAGCCTTCCCAGGCCGGTCCGCTGAGGACGGTTGCGCCGTCCGCTCCCAGCTCCTTGATCGACACTGCTTGCCAGATCGAGCCGAACAGCAGCGCCACCGCCAGAAACAGCCCCGCAATGTACCGCAACGCGTAAGGGTCCGCTGCGGCAACGTTCAGATCCGGTGCAGGCGCCCGTGCCTGTGCCGCGGCCTCAGCCATCCGGCGCTGATGCGCGTTCCACAAGGCGATCGAGGCGGCATCCTCTGCCCCGGCAGCCTGGGTGTCCAGCATCGCTGCAACCGGCCGCCCCGGCAGGGTTTCGTCCAGACGCGCCAAAGCCTCGCCCCGGGCTGGCCAGCTGAACCTCCAGGCGCCCCAGCCCGCGGCAGCTGCGGCACTCACAACAATAACAATTGAACCAGCCCAAACCGCTGTTTCCGGCAGCAGCAAATGCAAGCCCAGCATCAGCGCCGCCAGCCCCGTCATCAGCACCGAGGCCAGCGGCCAGAAGGCCCGCATCGCACGTTCGGCCACAAGTGAGGCCTGCGTCAGCAGCATAGGCCAGCGCAGGCGTTTCAGGACCGGATCGGCCTGCCGGTCATCTCGGCGGAACAAGGACATACGGGCCTCACGTTCTGATGGCCCGCGCCGGATCGCGTCAGAGCCACTCCGGAATGGTATCGCGGTTTATCATCTCTTCATAGTCCGGCCGCCGGCGAATAACCGCAAATTGATCCCCATGCACAAGCACTTCGGGGATCAGCGGGCGCGAATTGTACTCGCTCGCCATCACCGCGCCGTAAGCACCGGCACTGCGGAAAGAAACCAGATCGCCCGCCGCCAGGGGCGGCAGATCGCGCTGCTTGGCAAAGGTATCGCCGGTTTCGCAAACAGGCCCGACAATGTCATATGGCCGGCTCTCGACACCTGGCGCAGCCTCCTGCACCGGCACGATATCGTGATGCGCCTCATACATCGCCGGGCGGATCAGGTCGTTCATCGCAGCATCCAGGATCAGGAAATCACGGCCTTCGCCCGATTTCACATAGATCACCTTGGACACCAGCTGGCCCGCGTTGCCGGCAATCAGCCGCCCTGGCTCAATCTCGATTTCGCAGCCCAGATGGCCCAGCGTCTCCTTGACCATCTTGCCGTATTCCACCGGCAGCGGCGGCGCGAAATTGGAGCGCTCATAGGGAATGCCAAGACCGCCGCCCAGATCCAGACGGCGGATATCGTGGCCTTCGCTGCGCAGGATCTCCGTTAGCTCCGCCACCTTTTGATAGGCAAGCCGGAACGGTTCCAGATCGGTCAGCTGCGAACCGATGTGAACGTCAATCCCGACCACATCCAACCCTGGCAAGGCGGCGGCGCGGGCATAGACGTCCCGCGCCCGGGCAATCGGGATGCCGAATTTATTCTCGGATTTGCCGGTGGCGATTTTGGCATGGGTCTTGGCGTCCACATCCGGGTTGACCCGGATGGTGATGGGGGCAACAAGGCCCAGCTCCAGCGCCACGGCACTGATCACTTCCATTTCCGGCTCGGATTCGACGTTGAACTGGCGGATGCCGCCGGTCAGGGCCACCCGGATTTCCTCTGCCGTCTTGCCGACGCCGGAAAAAACAATCCTGTCCCCCGGAACCCCTGCGGCCTTGGCCCGCAGGTATTCGCCCTGGCTGACCACATCCATGCCCGCCCCGGCCCCGGCCAAAGTTTTAAGGATCGCCTGATTGCTGGCGGCCTTCATCGCATAGCAGACCAAGTGCTCAGTGCCCTCCAGCGCCTCGTCAAACAGGCGGAAGTGGCGCAGCAGAGTTGCGGTGGAATAGACATAGAACGGAGTGCCCACCGCCGCGGCGATCTCGGAGATGGGAACGTCTTCGGCGAAAAGCGCGCCGTCGCGGTAGAGAAAATGATCCATGGCCCCGCGTTTAGGGCAAAAGGGGCAGACGGATCAAATGATTCCGCTCCGCGCGCCCCGGCAGACACAAAGCGGCCCTCCCGCCCGCCGCAGACGCATCAAAGATGCGCCCGCGCCCGTTGGGCCTGGCGCCGCGCTGGCGCGTGGCGGGCTGCGTCATAACCTGCAGGCGATTCATTCCGCACGTGCGCCGGGAATTGAGTATTTGCGGAAAGATGAAAACACCGAAAGCCAGCCTTCATCTTTCCCGAGATACTCACTGCGAAACGGCTGCGGCAAACGCGGCGTTGCGCGGCGTTGCGCGGCCGGCGCACCCCTTCCTCAGGTGATTTCAAACGGCGGATGCCATCATGCTTTCTGATCGCGGTCACCGCTGGGCCTGACACCCCCGGCACATTGGAACCGGGCCCTTTGGCAAGGGCATGCAGAGACAACGCTCAGCGTGCGGGCGGAACCTCCCGTCCCGCCTCCATGGCGGCGGCGCCATTCCTTATTGCTGAAGCTCAGCACTTTATTGCAGAACGGACAGCAGAAAACAGCAACCGGACGGACCGAAGGGCCAAACGGCAAGAAGGCTTGCGTCTAAAACGTATGAGAAACCCCGACCCGGCCATATCCGGAAACCGACACCCCGGTTGCTGCGGGTTCTTGCTTTTGCAGCGGTTTAGATGCCTGCGGTCCGGTATCGCAGGCTGCAAGCCCAATCAGGCACAGAAATACAACTGCAGATTTCATCACAAAATCCCCTAATGAAAACCGTCCCAGCGGTCGGCTGAGACGGTTCAGAGGTGGTGTGTCAAGGGCACCGCGTCAAGTGCGCGGGCTGCTAGAACCCCAGGAAAACACTGACCGGCCCCTTGTGCAGCCCGACCGCGCCGCCCACGTGGACACCACTGTCCCCGACGCCGACACCGGCGTTCAGTGTCGGCTGCACCGGTTCGCCATCGACACCGCAGGCGGCCAGAACCGCCAGACCAAGCAATGCAAAGATTATGTTGCGCATTATCTGCCTCCTTGCCGCGGGCCGCGCCTCGCGGCCTCAGCTTGCCAGCATCTCTGTCCAGCGGGCGATCTGCGCACGCACTTGCGCCGGCGCGGTGCCGCCATAAGACATGCGCGAGTTTACCGAATTCTCAACGCCAAGCACAGTGAAGATATCTTGGGTGATCTCTGCATGGACACCCTGCATGTCTGCAAGCGAAAGGTCCGGCAGGTCGCAGCCGCGGCTTTCGGCCATCGCAACCAGCGTGCCGGTCACATGATGGGCGTCGCGGAACGGCACCTTCAGCACCCGCACCATCCAGTCGGCCAGATCGGTGGCAGTGGAGAAGCCGGAGCCGGCCGCCGCCGCCAGACTTTCGCGGTTGCCGGTCATGTCTTTTACCATGCCTTCCATCGCCGCCAGCGCCAGCATCCAGTTGTCGGCAGCATCAAAGACCTGTTCCTTATCTTCCTGCATGTCCTTGGAATAGGCCAAGGGCAGCCCCTTCATCACCATCATCAGCGCGGTATTGGCACCGAAAATGCGGCCCACCTTGGCGCGGATCAGCTCAGCAGCATCCGGGTTCTTCTTTTGCGGCATGATTGACGAGCCGGTGGAGAAGCGATCCGACAGGGTCACGAACCGGAACTGGGCCGAGGACCAGATCACCAGCTCCTCGGCAAAGCGGCTGAGATGCACTGCGCTGATCGAGGCCACAGACAGGAATTCCAGCGCAAAATCGCGGTCGCTGACCGCATCCAGCGAGTTGGCTGCCGGGCGGTCAAAGCCCAGCGCCTCTGCTGTCATGTCGCGGTCGATCGGGAAAGACGTGCCTGCCAGCGCCGCCGCACCCAGAGGCGATTCGTTCATCCGTGCGCGGGCGTCACGCACGCGGGACAGATCACGGCCGAACATTTCCACATATGCCATCATATGGTGGCCCCAGGTGACGGGCTGCGCAGTCTGCAGATGGGTGAAGCCCGGCATCACCCAGTCAGCGCCCGCCTCAGCCTGCGACAGAAGCGCCCGGATCAGCGCCAGCAGACCCGATTCCGCCGCGTCCAGCTGATCGCGCACCCAAAGTTTGAAATCGGTTGCCACCTGGTCATTGCGCGAGCGGCCCGTGTGCAGACGGCCCGCAGGCTCGCCGATGATTTCCTTCAGCCGCGCCTCCACATTCATGTGGATGTCTTCAAGTGCGGTTGAAAACTGAAAAGTTCCACCCTCGATCTCTGACAAAACGGTGAGCAGCCCTTCCCGAATGGCCTCAGCATCATTATCCGTAATAACGCCTGCTGCGGCCAACATTGCCGCATGGGCCCTTGAGCCTGCGATGTCCTGTGCTGCCATCCGCTTGTCGAACCCGATCGAGGCATTGATCGCCTCCATGATCGCGTCGGGACCTGCGGCAAAGCGGCCGCCCCACATCTGGTTCGAGGATTGATCTGTCATGGTGTGGAACCCCGGAGATAATATGCGTCTGTTTCGTCAGCTTTCCCTTTATATGGCCCTCGCCTTGGGTGCAAATGCCGCGGTTGCCGCGGATCAGGCGCAACTGGAGGGCTTGCGTGAAGACAGCCTCCGCCGCCTGGTCGTGCATTCCGAGCCGCGGGATGTATCCGCCGCCGCGTTTGAGCTGGCCGACGGTGGCGGCACAGCCAGCCTGGAGGATTACCAGGGCAAGGTGGTGCTATTGAACTTCTGGGCCACCTGGTGCGCACCCTGCCGCAAGGAAATGCCGCAGCTAGCTGAACTGCAGGAGGAATTCGGCGGCGAGGATTTCGAAGTGCTGACCATTGCCACCGGGCGCAACTCTCCCGCGGGCATCCAGAAGTTCTTTGACGAGAACGGCATCACCAACTTGCCCCGCCACCAGGACCCGAAACAGGCACTGGCGCGCGAGATGGCGGTGATCGGACTGCCGATCACAGTGCTGCTGGACCGCGAAGGCAAGGAAGTGGCGCGGCTGCTGGGTGATGCCGAGTGGAACTCGGACAGCGCCAAGGAGATCGTGAAGGCGATGATCGCGTCAGAGTAGCTTGCGATTGACAGTCAAATGAGTAGCTTGGGGCCGGACTACCGGCTCCAGGAGACTACTTTGACTAGATTCATTGCAGGCATCGCGGCGATTGCAACTGTGCTATTTACAAACACGGCTTCCCTTCAAGCAGAAGAAGTCCTGCTCGAGGGATATCGTTCCAAGGTGACGGTTCACTCTTCTTTCCGCTTAAAAGGGGATGCCAAGAAGAAATTCTCCTCCTTCAAAAAACACGCTGATTTCTATGCTGCGATGTTTGTCAACCTCGAGGAGGATCTAGTAGGCAGCATTGCAGAAACTACAAGCCTTGAGCTTGCAGTTTACTATGCAAGAAAGTCTTGCCGGTTGAAATCACAACGGCCGTCGCAGTGCAAACTCCATGCAACGATCACCCCAAAGAAGCCAGCGGCCGACGACGGCACAACCCTAAGCCAGCACGGAAACATCGCCTTCCGGAAATACCAACAAAGGCAAGTCAAAGGGAAATACGGCGCCTTTGCGATGACAGAGAACGGCGACACGGGCCATGTTTGGAACCGAGATACGGAAATCGAGGCAACCGCTGGTGCCCTGAAATTCTGTCGGCAGGGCGTCTCAAATACAGCACGGGATAACACAGCGTTCTTTGTTCAGAATGTTATTGAACAAAAACGCGACAATTGCCGTGTTATCCATATAACCCAGCCGTAGCCGCCCCCTGACCCGGCAGGATTTTGCGCTACTTCCTCCTTGAGGGACGTCCCGAAACGGCGCCTGTATGTAGGGTGGAGAGTAAAATGAAACCTGTTGTGTTACTGATCGGCAAGCTGCCGCATGTGATTGGCAATGTGGCTGAGGAGCTGGACCATCTGCCGATCCACTGGCTGGGCGCGCATGACCAGCCCGAGGTGGTGCGCCAGCTGGAAACCGAACCGCGTATCGAATGCGTGATCATGGGCGCGGGCCTGGACGACCAGATCCGCGGCGACCTCATCGGCATCATTGCGGCGCTGCGCCCGGACGTCTGCATCCATTTGAAGGACCGGTCTTCAGGACCCGAAGGGCTGGTGCCCTTTGTTGAACAAGTGG
Organism: Leisingera sp. MMG026; assembly: GCF_021654205.1. Taxonomy (NCBI): domain Bacteria; kingdom Pseudomonadati; phylum Pseudomonadota; class Alphaproteobacteria; order Rhodobacterales; family Roseobacteraceae; genus Leisingera; species Leisingera sp. MMG026. The sequence goes on from NZ_JAKFZM010000011.1 coordinate 67,557, forward strand.
TGCAGATGCAGGTTCTGGCAAAGCCGCAGCGCACGGCTGCCACGGTTTAATCCAGAAGCGCCGGCGCGCGGTTTACCCGCCCTTCCCTGCAGGCGGGACAGGAACCGCTTGACCCCACGCCACCTTTGACAGGGGCCTGCCCTCCCGCCAGTCTGCCCTGCGGGAGGACAAAATGCCGCTTGAACTGCTGCTGGCCCTGGTTGCGGGCGGGATATCCGCAATTGCCGTAATCCTGCATCTGTCGGGACGGTCTGAACGCGCTGTGCTGACCACGGAGACTGCGCGCAAAGCCTGGCTGCGGCACTGCCCCGGCGACAGCATCCGCGATGTGCTGCCCGCGGCAGGCGGCCATGCCGCGCTGGTTGCGGCCCAAAGCGGCCCGGGCCTGGTCTGGGCTTTTGGCGCTGACACCGTCGCCCGGCATCTGCACGCTGCCGCCGTGTCCCCAAGCCCGGCCGGTTTGCGCTTTGACTTTAAAGACTTCAGCGCCCCGGCCCTGTCTTTGGCACTGACGGGCACCGAGCGCGCCCACTGGCAGGCGCTGATCGCCGCCGCCGCTCAGGAGGCCGTATGACCGGAACAATCTCTTACCCCGATGCCACCCAGCTGGCAGTACCGTTCTTCATCGCCGCCATCCTCGCAGAACTGTTGTGGATCGCCTTGAAACGGCGCGGCGGGCGGTATGAGACGCGCGATGCGGTCACCTCGCTGATCATGGGCGCGGGCAGCGTCGCCGAAGGGCTGCTGCTGGGCTTTGCCGCCTGGGGTTTTCTGATGCTGCTGTGGCGGATCACGCCACTGGACATGGGCACGTCCCTATGGGCAGTGCTGGTTTGTTTTGTGCTGGACGATCTGCGCTATTACTGGGTGAATCGCTTCGGCCACAGGATCCGCTGGGTCTGGGCGTCCCACGTGAATCATCACTCCAGCCAGCACTACAACCTGACAACCGCGCTGCGGCAGACCTGGACCGGGACCTTCACCTTCATGATGGTGGTAAAGGCGCCGATGGTTCTGCTTGGGTTCCATCCGGCGCTGGTGCTGTTTTGCGGCGGGTTGAACCTGATCTACCAGTTCTGGATTCATACCGAGACGATAAACCGCCTGCCGCGCTGGTTCGAGGCGGTGATGAACACCCCCAGCCACCACCGCGCCCATCACGGCCGCAATGCCCGCTACCTGGATTGCAACTATGCCGGCGTTTTCATTATCTGGGACAGGATTTTCGGCACATTTGTGCCCGAGCAGGATCACGACCGCCCCGATTTCGGCCTGGTCCACAACATCGCCACTTTCAATCCCCTGCGCGTCGCCTTTCATGAATGGGCGGGCATTTTCAAAGACATGGCCCAGCCCGGCCTCAGCTGGAAACAGCGGTTTCTCTATGCTTTTGCACCGCCGGGTTACAGCCACGATGGCAGCCGCAGCACCTCAGCAGGGATCAAGGCCGACCACCTCGCCCGCCACCCCGAAGATGCAGGCACCCCCGGCTTTGACGGCTAAGCTTACCGCGGCGGCATCTGGCAAATCATTCAAATTCGAACTTTAATTCCGCTTCAACCCTTTTGCGTGAAACTGCCGGGAGCACCATACTGTGCCACACCTTTGCCGGAACAGGGCCCCAGCAGCACATGACCAAACTCAACGCCAATGCAGAATTACCCGAAGGCTCTGAAAACCCGCTGAATGCAGCGGTGACCGGCCGCGACCGCTCCACCCTGGACATGGTTGCAGATGCGGTGCGCCACAATCAGACCGTGCTGGCCTATCAGCCCGTCATGCAGGCAATGGCACCGCATGGAGTGGCGTTTTACGAGGGGTACATCCGGGTGCTGGATCCGACTGGCCGGGTGATTCCCGCCCGGGAATTCATGCATGTGGTCGAAGAAAAGGAAATCGGCCGCGAGATGGACTGCCTTGCCCTGCAGCATGGATTGCGGGCGTTGGATAAATACCCGCGGATCCGCCTGTCTGTGAACATGTCGGCCCGCTCCATCGGCTATCAGCGCTGGGTAAACGTGTTGGACCGGTTCCTGAAACGCGATGCAACACTGGGCGAGCGGCTGGTGCTGGAGATATCCGAGGCTTCGGCGATGGCGGCACCGGAACTGGTGACGGATTTCATGGGGCGGATGCAACAGCACGGGATTGCCTTTGCGCTGGACAATTTCGGCGCCAGCACCACCGCGATCGGCCATTTCCGCCAGTTCTTCTTTGATGCGGTCAAGATCGACGGCCAATTCGTGCGCGGTATTCACACCAGCCATGACAACCAGTCCGTTGTCCGCGCCCTGGTCGGCATTGCCAAGCAATTTGACATGTTCACCGTCGCGGAATCGGTGGAAAGCCAGGAGGATGCGGAATTCCTGGTCGAAAACGGCGTTGATTGCCTGCAAGGCTACCTGTTTGGCGCGCCTTCCGTCTCGCCGCCTTGGATTGAGGACATGAAGCAGCGCCGGGAGGCAAGCTGAACACGCCAGGGGAGCTGACACCGCAGACGGTCGCGGAAACCTCCCTGATCAGCAGGTTCACATGGCCCCCATTCACGGTGCGAGGATGTTCAGGACGCAGTTGAGGGCAGGAAAGCTGCTTGCCCGGCCCAGCCCCAACCCGACCGAGGCGCCGCAAAAGCGCCCTGAGAAGGGCAAGGTTTCCGTGCGCTGCCTCTATCGTATTCACATCATAGTCCCTGACCTGCCAGCCCTGCTATTCCAGCGCAATCAAAGACCAGGCTGCTGACGCAGTTTGCGTGTTGTTTCGCTGCTTTGCGGAAGGTTCTCCTCCGACTGACGGGAATCCTGTGCCGCGAGGCGTTTCTGGCGGTTGACTCTGCGGCCCCCCCCTGAGACACCCTGTCAATTGCTGCACATGCAGCAATAGATTATGTCGGCACCCGGAGGATACGGGAAAGATTGTTGCGCGCCCGATTTCGCATCCCGCGCGCAAAGATCCCCGGAAGACCTGAATTGATGGCAGAGGACCAGAAATCAATGACCAATGTTGTAATTGCATCCGCCGCGCGCACCGCCGTCGGCTCCTTTGGCGGCTCATTCGCCAACACCCCTGCCCACGATCTGGGCGCAGCCGTGCTGGAAGCCGTGGTAGAGCGGGCCGGCGTGGACAAATCCGAAGTCTCGGAAACCATCCTTGGCCAGGTTCTGACCGCCGCACAGGGCCAGAACCCGGCCCGTCAGGCACATATCAACGCCGGTCTGCCGCAGGAAAGCGCCGCCTGGGGCCTTAACCAGGTGTGCGGTTCGGGCCTGCGTGCCGTGGCACTGGGCGCACAGCACATCATGCTGGGCGATGCCTCGATCGTCGCCGCCGGCGGCCAGGAGAACATGACCCTCAGCCCCCATGCAGCACATCTGCGGGCCGGCCAGAAGATGGGCGATATGAAATATATCGACACCATGATCCGCGACGGTCTGTGGGACGCTTTCAACGGCTACCACATGGGCCAGACCGCCGAGAACGTGGCCGAGCAGTGGCAGATCTCCCGCGAGATGCAGGACGAGTTTGCCGTGGCTTCGCAGAACAAGGCGGAAGCGGCGCAGAAAGCCGGCAAATTCGCCGATGAGATCGCCGCCTTCACCGTCAAGCACCGCAAGGGCGACATTGTTGTGGACCAGGACGAATACATCCGTCACGGCGCCACCATGGAAGCGATGCAGAAACTGCGTCCGGCCTTTGCCAAGGACGGATCTGTCACCGCTGCCAATGCCTCGGGCCTGAACGACGGCGCCGCCGCCACCCTGCTGATGAGCGCCGATGAAGCCGAAAAGCGCGGCATCGAGCCGCTGGCCCGCATCGCGTCTTATGCCACGGCCGGCCTGGACCCGTCGATCATGGGCGTTGGCCCGATCTATGCCTCGCGCAAGGCGCTGGAAAAGGCCGGCTGGTCGGTTGGCGACCTGGATCTGGTCGAAGCCAACGAGGCCTTTGCCGCGCAGGCCTGTGCCGTGAACAAGGACATGGGCTGGGATCCGTCGATTGTGAACGTGAACGGCGGCGCCATTGCCATCGGCCACCCGATCGGCGCCTCGGGCTGCCGGGTGCTGAACACGCTGCTGTTCGAAATGAAACGCCGCGGTGCCAAAAAAGGCCTGGCCACCCTGTGCATCGGCGGCGGCATGGGCGTTGCATTGTGCGTTGAACGCCCGTAACCGGCACAAAACCGCAAAAAGTGAAGGACGCCCCTGCGGCGTCCTTTTTCTTTTACAAAACAAGTATATACTGTGGGTGCGACAATTTTCTTGCGGCACCGCAGAAAAATCACCACGCAATATTGTTGCGCCCGCAAAATGAAAACTGTAGCAAGATTACCAAGAGACTAATACTGGAGGATTCTTGAATGGCACGTACTGCACTCGTCACCGGCGGCTCCCGCGGCATCGGCGCAGCAATTTCCCAAGCGCTGAAGGCGCAGGGCTGCAATGTCGCCGCCACTTATGCCGGCAATGACGAAGCCGCGGCAAAATTCACCGACGAAACCGGCATCAAGACCTATAAGTGGAATGTTGGCAACTACGAAGACAGCGCCGCCGGCATTGCCAAGGTCGAAGCGGATTTGGGTCCGATCGACATCGTGGTCGCCAATGCCGGCATCACCCGCGACGCGCCTTTCCACAAGATGACGCCGCAGCAGTGGCAGGAAGTGATCGACACCAACCTGACCGGCGTTTTCAACACCGTTCATCCGGTCTGGCCCGGCATGCGCGAGCGTAAGTTCGGCCGCGTTGTCGTGATCTCCTCGATCAACGGCCAGAAGGGCCAGTTCGCCCAGGTGAACTATGCCGCGACCAAGGCGGGCGATCTGGGCATCGTGAAATCATTGGCCCAGGAAGGTGCGCGCGCAGGCATCACCGCCAACGCCATCTGCCCCGGCTATATCGCGACCGAAATGGTGATGGCGGTGCCGGAAAAGGTACGCGAGTCGATCATTGGCCAGATCCCTGCCGGCCGTCTGGGCGAGCCGGAAGAGATTGCCCGCTGCGTCGCCTTCCTGGCGTCTGACGACTCGGGCTTCATCAACGGCTCGACCATCTCCGCCAACGGCGCGCAGTTCTTCGTCTGATCTTTCACATCAGAAGAAGCGGCAAGGGCCGGTCCATTTGGACCGGCCCTTTTCCTATCCCGTAAGTGCCCTTTCTCGAAACAGAGCGCGCTCAGGCCCAGCGGGAAATCTTGGGGCGGAGGGCTGGCACAGACCGTGCGCCAAACAGCCGGGTCCAGGCCAGTTTCAGCGCATTTTTCAGCACCTGACCGCGCTCGGCATGGGCACGGGCCATGGCAGACTTCACGGCGGCATCAGCAGAGTATTCCAGCATCTTCGGCCTCCTTTTCGGATCAGTATCCTTTACCTGCACCCAATATGAAGACGTTCCGTCAAACACACAAACGAGACTTTGCACAGGTTCAGTTAAGCTGTACTTGTGTGAGATGTCTGACCGTCTGCCCCCCCTCACCGCCCTGCGCGCTTTTGATGCCGCGGCCCGTCACATGTCCTTTGCCAAGGCGGCGGAGGAGCTGAATGTGACCCCTGCGGCGCTGTCGTTTCAGATCAAATCACTGGAAGAGCATCTGGGCCAGCCGCTGTTCCGCCGCCTGAACCGCGCGGTAGAGCTGACTGAGGCGGGAAAGACACTGGCCCCCGGAGCGGCGGAAGGGTTCGAGGCGCTGACCGCTGCCTGGCGCACCGTGCGCCGCCTGCAGGACAACACCACGCTGACGGTGACCGCGGGGCCGGGGCTGACGGCAAAATGGCTGGCGCCGCGGCTGTATGAATTTGCCCGTGCTCATCCCGAGATCGACCTGCGGTTTTCAGCCACGTTGCGGATGCTGGATTTTGTCCGCGATGACGTCGATGTGGCAATCCGGTTCGGCTATGGCCCGGATGAGGGTTACTATGTGCTGCGGGTGCCGCCGGAATGGGTTACGCCAGTGATGTCGCCGGAGCTGGCGGAGCGCTATACCACGCCGGAAAGCCTGATGGAGGCGCCGCTGATCTTTGACGAATCCATCGATTTTCTGGACCCGCCCTGCGATTGGCCGGCCTGGTTCCGCACCCAAGGCATCGATTTCAAACCGACCCATGGCTCGCATTTCTCGCAAGCCGACCATGCAATCGACGCCGCTGTCACGGGGGCCGGCGTGGCTCTGGGCCGGCGCGGCATGGCAGTCACCGATCTGCATGCCGGCCGGCTGGTGGCGCCGTTCAAGACCGCAATTGAGACCAAGGCGCATTTCCGGTTTCTTTGCGCGCCCGGCACCGAAACGCGGCCGCCGATCGCGGCGTTCCGGGACTGGTTTGTTACCGAGATTGAAAAAACCGCCTACGTCTCGGAGGCTTTTGACATCATCCCGGTTGAGGACATCCCGCCGCCATGACCAAATCCCGTGCGACCGCCATCGGCTTCATCGCTGTTTTACTGTGGTCGCTTCTAGCGTTGCTGACCGTCGGAACCGAGCCCGTCCCGCCCTTGCTGCTGAATGCGCTGTGCTTCACCATCGGCGCTGGCTTGGGTTTTGCCGGGGCGGCGACCATCATTGCGGGCAGTGGCGGGTTTGAGGCGCAGTATCTTCCCACCTGCGGGCTGGCGCTGTTGTGCGCGCTGACCTGGTCCGGCTATTCGGTGCTGTCGCGGCTGATGGGCGGGGCGCTGATTGCGGCCGGGGCTGGTTCGGCAAGCTGATCCCGCAATCCTGATCCCGCCAAATAAAAAGAGGGCCGCCGCGCCGGGCAGACCCTCCGATGTGCAGTGCCGGGATGCGTTCCGGCGGAAACTCTTCAGACCAGTTCAGTCGTCAGACGCTCAATCTCTTCTTTCAGCTTGAGCTTTTGCTTTTTCATTGATGCGATTTCCAGACCGTCGGTACTGGGCGATCGCTGGGCCTGTTCCACTTCCATGCTCAGATGCTCGTGCTTCTTCTTAAGTTCGGTCAGATGCGAGCTAAGGCTCATGGCAACCCTCCTTCGTTGAGCTAGATGTGTTTGACACCAAAGAGTGGACCACAAGTTTTTACGTCTGTCACGCCGCAGCCGCAGTATTTTTGTCATGAAATTTTCGTATCGGCCATGCGCCGCGCATTTTGCCGCAGGTAAAAGCGCATTATGGCAGAAACCCGCCGGACAACAGTCCGCATAAGTTGAATGCGGATAGCTTGACCCCTATATTCGCGGCGCTGGAAAACCCCCGTTAAACCGGCCAAGACAAGGCCGCCGCCTCGCGCAGAACAGCCCGGATTTGCGGGTGGTAGCTGTCTCCGTCCCGCTCATGCCGGGCACCCTCATGCAGAATCAGCGGCGCATGCAGCCGGAAATCCGCCCGGCCGCCCTTGCGCGCGCGTAAGATCACCAGCTCAGCCCCCCGTCCCTGGCGCGGGGCCAGCGGCAGTACCTCGACCGAGCCAAGGCCGCCGCTGCAGGCCGCCAGCATGTCCGGCAGCCGGTCGGCGCGCTGGATCATGTGCAGGTATCCTTTCGGCGCCAGACGGCGGGTGGCGGTTGTGATCCAGTCTGCCAGCGGCGTGCCCTCTCCCAGCGCGACCTGCCTGCCGACATCGCGCGCCAGACTATGGGCGCCCGGTTTGTAATAAGGCGGATTGGCAAATACGTGATGGAACTGGCGCTGTTTCAGAACCTCCGGCAACGCCGATAAATCAGCCTCGAACACCTCGATCTCCTGATCGTTTTCCGCAGCATTGCACCGGGCCAGCTCCGCGTACGGCGGCTGCAGCTCAACCCCCGCCAGTTGCAGATCCGGCACCCGCGCCGCAAGACACAGCAAAGCCTGACCGGCACCGCAGCCCAGTTCCAGAACCGCCTCGCCTGGCCTTGCCGGGACTGCCGCTGCCAGCAGCACAGGATCCACCCCCGCACGGTATCCCTTTACGGGCTGCCACAGCCGCACCCTGCCGCCAAGAAAGCCGTTGCAGCTCAGCGCGTCTTCCGCAAATGCGGTCATCGGCCCAGCGGGATTTCATTGTCGCGCATCACCACCAGCGCATCGTCGTAATCATCCGCGCGCACCATCAGGCGGCGCGGGAAAATCCCGATCCCGCCTTCCAGGATGCTCATATTTACGTCCATTTGAAAGCAGTCTATATCCTCACCCTCAAGAAGGGCGGAGGCAAAGGCCATGATCGTCGGATCGGTGCTGCGCAAAAGCTCTTTCATAGGATTGGATCTAAGGGCAAGGCCCCGGCCTTGTCGAGCCTTGCGAGCGGGAAAGTGATGGACCAAGTGATGACCAGGAAGCCGCATGAAATGCTGGCCGCCACGCTGAGCCAGGAACTGGACGCAGTGAATGTGCTGATCCGCAAGCGGATGGCCTCGCAACATGCGCCGCGCATCCCCGAGGTGACCGCGCATCTGGTTGAGGCCGGCGGCAAGCGCCTGCGGCCGATGCTGACACTGGCGGCAGCAAAGATGTGCGGCTATCAGGGCGATCACCATCTGAAACTGGCCGCCACGGTGGAATTCATCCACACCGCGACCCTGCTGCATGACGATGTGGTTGATGAAAGCGCCCAACGGCGCGGGCGGCCTACAGCGAACCTGCTCTGGGACAACAAAAGCTCGGTTCTGGTCGGCGACTACCTGTTTGCCCGCAGCTTCCAGCTGATGGTTGAGACCGGTTCCTTGCGGGTACTGGATATCCTGGCCAATGCCTCTGCCACCATTGCCGAAGGCGAAGTGCTGCAGATGACGGCGGCTTCGAACCTGAAAACCGGTGAGGACATCTATCTGCAGGTGGTGCGCGGCAAGACCGCTGCGCTGTTCTCGGCGGCGATGGAAGTGGGCGGCGTGATCGCCGGCGCCTCCGAGACACAGGTGAAGGCGCTGTTTGACTATGGCGACGCGCTGGGGATTGCCTTCCAGATCGCGGATGACCTTTTGGACTATCAGGGCGACAGCAAGGCCACCGGCAAGAATGTCGGTGACGACTTCCGCGAACGCAAGCTGACATTGCCGGTGATCAAAGCGGTGGCGCAGGCGACAGACGAAGAGCGCGCGTTCTGGACCCGCACCATCGAGAAGGGCAAGCAGGAAGACGGCGACCTGGAGCAAGCGCTGGCACTGATGGCAAAGTACGGCACGCTGGAGGCCACCCGCAAAGACGCCAATGGCTGGGCGGCAAAGGCGAAGGCGGCACTTGACGTCCTGCCCGATCACGAGATCCGCAGCATGCTGCGCGATCTGGCCGGCTATGTGGTTTCGCGGCTGAACTGACCGGGTAAAGGGGGCGCTGCCCCCTCGGCCATTCCGGCCTCACCCCCGGAGGTATTTAGGACCAGAAAGAAGCAGCAGGACAGCACCGCGCCGTGCGTGAGCGCGGCGCCCGGCCCAACGGCGGACAAGCATCTTTGATGCGCCGGGCCGCAGGCGGGAGTGCCTGTGTTCCGCGGCGCGCAGTGCTTCAGGTCAAAGTGACTGCACTGCACCACCACTCGGGATGCTCCGCCCCGATTTCATAGGCTGCAAAATGCGCGGCTTTCCTTGATGGGTAGAGCGCAAAACAGGTGGCGCCGGAACCGGACATGCGGGCCAGCAGCGCGTTGCGGGAGCAGCGCAGGCCTGACAGAACCCGTTCAATTTCCGGCGCAACACTGGTGGCCGGGGCCTCCAGGTCGTTGCGCTGTTCGCCAAGCCACGCGGCGCAGTCTTCAGCGGAGTCGAAAGCCGGAATGTCCTGCGGCATCGGCGAATTGTTACGGGAGGCAAGTTCGCAAAACACTTGCCCGGTCGGGACATGTGCGCCGGTATTAACAAGCAGCGCATGCAGCTCTGGCAGCTCCACCGGCGCGACCTGCTCGCCGATCCCCTGCATACGGGACCCACGGGCCGCCATGCAGACCGGCACATCAGCGCCAAGCGACAGCGGCAAATCATCGGGAATACCGCAGCCCTGCCCGGAAAGTGCCCGCAGAACCGCAGCGGCGTCCGAGGAGCCGCCACCGATGCCTGCGCCGTGGGGCAGATGTTTGTCGAGACCGATCCGGCCGGTCCAGCCTGCCCCCGCGGCGGCTTTCCAAACCAGGTTGCGCTCATCCGCCGGCACGCCGCCCGCAAACAGGCCGGAGACATCCAACGCCAGCTCAGGTCCTGGATCAAGCTGCAGCAGATCCCCCGAATCGGCAAAGACCACCAGCGAATCCAGCAGGTGATAGCCGTCGTCGCGACGGCCGGTCACATGCAGGGTCAGGTTGATCTTGGCAGGTGCAAAGACCTTAGCCGCCATTGGCGACCTTCAGGGGCTCAGCGCCCTCCTCGGCCAGAACTGCGTCCAGGCCTACCTCCAATTTGCGGCGGATGCGTTCGGGGTCGGCTTCGCCATCAGTGTCTTCCGGATCGATAAAAGACAGCGCCCGCTTCCACTGGAATTCTGCTTCACGCTCCCGGCCCACGGCCCAGTAGACGTCTCCCAGGTGGTCATTGACCACCGGGTCCACCGGCATCAGCTCAACCGCGCGTTCCATATGGGCAACCGCATCGTCAAACTGGCCCATGCGATAAAGCACCCAGCCCAGGGAGTCGACGATGAAGCCGGAATCAGGACGTGCCGCGACGGCGCGTTCGATCATTTCCAGCGCCTCGTCCAGCTTGCTGCTTTTTTCAACCAACGAATAACCCAGGTAATTCAGCACCTGCGGCCGGTTCGGGTCCAGTTCTAGCGAGGCGCGGAAATCGGCCTCGGCCTGGTCCCATTGGTCCAGCCGTTCATGGCAGATACCGCGGGCATAGTAGAGGAACCAGCGGGTGCCGGAGTCTTCGGATGTATTGGCCAGCGCCTTGTCATAAGCGCCGGCAGCACCCGCGTAGTCTTCCTGCTGGCGCAGCAGATCGCCGAGGCTGACATAGACGCTGGGCTGTTCCGGGAAGTCCCGCGCCAGCTGTTCCAGAACTTCGATTGCCGCGTCCGGTTTGGCGGCGCGGCGCAGCGCCTCGGCGCGGCCCATTTCAGCGGCGTGATAGTCGGGATGACCGCTGGGCACCTGCTTGTAGGTCGCAACCGACAGCTCGTAGCGGCCCAGCTGGTCCAGCAGACCGGCGCTCAGTAGGATTGCGTCCACATGATCGGGGCGCAGTGAGGCCGCCATGCGGGCGTACATCAGCACGTAATCGTTGGCGGTGTCGCCATTCAGCGCCGCGCCAAGAGTATAGAACACCTCAGCCACCCCCTCCCGCGGGCTGGGGGCGATGGTGTAGGCAAGCGTTTCCCCGGCGGCGAGCTGCGCATCCATGGCTTCCAGCCCGGGATCCAGGCGGCTGCCGAAGGCTGCATTAAGCGCTTCACGGGCGTCATCGCTGCGGCCCAGCTGCGACAGGATCTGCACCCTTGCAACTGCCGCCCGGCGGCTGAGTGTGGCCAGGCGGCCATCTTCGGCGGCAAACAGCGCCTCGGCCCCGCCGTAGTCACCGGCCGAGGCCAGTGCAAGTGCCCGGTGGTAGAGCACAAAGGGCCGCAGGCTGCCATCTTCGGCCAGCCGTTCAAAGGTCTTGAGCGCGCTGGAAACGGAGCCGTTGCCGATATGCGCCCAGCCTTCCAGCAAACCGTCCACCAGCGGATGGATTGCTTCCTGTTCGGCGTTGCGGTCCAGGATTGCCTGGAAATCACCATCTGCGGCATGGCCGCCTGCAATAATGATATTGGCCACCTGGCTGCGGGCACCGGCCTGTAGCAGCCTTGCGGCGACCGGCACCGCCAGTTCAGCCTTGCCCATGGCGAGCTGCGCAAAGACCACGTTTTCCATCAGCAGCGGGTTCTGCGGATCGCGGGCCAGGGCCTGCGTGTAATACAGAGCCGCGGCAGCAAAATCGCTGTCATAGGTTGCGGCCCGTCCGGCCAGATATGAGCCGGCCAGCCCTTCCGCCTGCGCGGCAGGCACGGAAGCGGCCACCAGGGCCGCACAGGACAGGGTGCGAAGAATGGATACGGGCACGCGGGACCCCTTTACGATTTACTGCTCTTTGCTCTTCTAAGAAAGCGTAGTGCGCCGCCCGTCAACACGCAATGGGGCGGCCCGAGGGCCGCCCCATAAATTCCGGCAAAACCGCGCCGAAAAGCTGAAATTCCGATCACATGTTCGGGTAGTTCGGCCCGTCACCGCCCTGCGGCGTGGTCCAGGTGATGTTCTGGGACGGGTCCTTGATGTCGCAGGTCTTGCAGTGGACGCAGTTCTGGAAGTTGACCACGAACTCCGGCTGGCCGTCTTTTTCCACCACCTCGTATACACCGGCGGGGCAGTAGCGCTGCGCTGGTTCGGCGAATTTCGGCAGGTTGACCTGGATCGGAGTGTCAGTATTGCCCAGCTGCAGGTGGCAGGGCTGGCTTTCCTCGTGATTGGTCATCGCAAAAGACACGTTGGTCAGCCGGTCGAAGGACAGCACACCATCGGGTTTGGGGTAATCGATGGGCTTGTGCTTGGAGGCCTCCTCGGTTGCTTCGGCGTCGTTCTTGCCGTGGCCCAGGGTGCCAAAGAAGGAGAAGCCCAGCAGGTTGTTGGTCCACATGTCCAGGCCGCCAAAGGCGAGCGAGGCGGTGAGACCCCATTTGGACCACATCGGCTTGACGTTGCGGACCATCTTCAGGTCCTTGCCGATGGCGCCGTCGCGCACGTCGGTCTCATAGGCGGCCAGTTCGTCGCCGGAACGTTCTGCCTTGATCGCATCAAAAGCAGCTTCGGCCGCAGCCTTGCCCGACAGCATCGCGTTATGGTTGCCCTTGATGCGCGGCACGTTGACCATGCCGGCAGAACAGCCCAGCAGCGCCACGCCGGGGGCAACCAGTTTCGGCATTGACTGCCAGCCGCCTTCGGTGATTGCGCGGGCGCCATAAGCCACGCGCTTGCCGCCCTTCAGCAGCTCGGCCACCACCGGGTGATGTTTGAAACGCTGGAATTCCATATAGGGGAACAGATGCGGGTTCTTGTAGTTCAGGTGCACCACAAAACCGACGTATACCTGATTGTTGTCCAGGTGATAGATGAACGACCCGCCGCCTGCGTTCTTGCCCAGCGGCCAGCCCATGGTGTGGGTGACGGTGCCTTCGCTATGCTTGGCGGGGTCGATCTCCCAGATCTCTTTCATGCCGACGCCGTATTTCTGCACTTCCTTGCCGGCGGCGAGATCGTATTTATTGATCACTTCCTTAGCCAGCGAGCCGCGCACGCCTTCGCAGATGAAAACATATTTGCCGTGCAGCTCCATGCCCGGCTCATAAGACGGGCCGGGAGTGCCGTCGGCGTTCTTGCCGAACTCGCCCGCAACAACGCCCTTCACTTCGCCGTTTTCGCCGTAAACCAGTTCCGAGCACGCCATGCCCGGGAAGATCTCAACCCCCATTTCCTCGGCCTGCTCCGCCATCCAGCGGCAGACGTTGCCCATCGAGACAATATAGTTGCCGTGGTTGTTCATCAGCGGCGGCATCGGGAAGTTGGGAATGCGGACATGGCCGGCTTCACCCAGCATCAGGAAGTTGTCTTCCTTGACTTCGACGTTCAGCGGCGCGCCTTTTTCCTTCCAGTCGGGGATCAGCGCGTTCAGGCCGCAGGGGTCCAGCACCGCGCCCGACAGGATATGCGCGCCCACTTCCGAGCCTTTTTCCAGGACCACGACCTCAAGGTCGGCGTCCAGCTGTTTCAGGCGGATGGCCGCAGACAGACCGGCAGGGCCGGCCCCGACGATCACCACGTCGTATTCCATCGCTTCGCGTTCAATCTCGGCCATTTTGCGGCGCTCCTTGGCTTTTGTTCGCTACCGGCCCCACAATGGTGCGTGGGCGCAATATTATTTCGCGGTTGCTTAGCGTTTGGCAGACCTGCCGGTCAATCCAAACTCCGCGTCAAACACCTGTAAAACAGGCAACTGAGACAAAAAGTGCGTCCAATTTCGTCATTCAAGGATCATTTTCCGCCGCAGCTCATGTCTCGGGCCGGTCTCCCATCAGGTATCGGGGTCCCTGCCCCTTCTGTGCAGCCTTGTCTTCGGGGTTGTACAGTTTGCAATTCGGAAGCGAAAGACAGCCGCAGCCAATGCAGCCGTCCAAATTGTCGCGCAACCGCATCAAGGTTTCGATTCGCTGGTCCAGATGGCTGCGGAAGCTGTCCGAAATCCGCACCCAGTCTTCTTTGGTGGGGGTGCGGCTGCCCGGCAGGCTTTGCAGGAAACCGCGGATCTCCGGAAGCGAAAAGCCGAACTGCTGGGCAATCATGATAAAACTCATCCGCCGGATGTCGGCGCGGTGGAACCGCCGCTGCCCGCCCGCATTGCGCCAGGGCTCCACCAGCCCCTGCGCCTCGTAATAGCGGATCGCGGACACGGCAAGACCTGTGCGGCCTGCCAGATAACCAATGGAAATACCGGCGGATGACGGCATGGTGCACTCCCTGAAAAACTGCTTGAGCTAAAGTTAGGTTTAGGAATTAGAGTGAGTCGTATCAACAGATTTGCTCAGGCGAGAAGGAGATTTCCAATGAGCGCAGTTCTTGAACATGCAAACGTCACCGTGGCCGACCCCAATGCCACTGCGAAATGGATGAAAGAGGTTTTCGGCTGGCATGTGCGCTGGGAGGGTGAGGCCAAGAATGGCGGCTACACCGTGCATACCGGCGGGGAAGACAGCTATCTTGCGCTTTACACGCCGCGCACGCCCGCGGGCAAAGCGCCGGAGAGCTATGGCATTGTCGGCGGGCTGAACCATTTGGCGGTGATCGTCGAGGATCTGGACGCAACCGAAGCTGCAGTGAAGGCCGCGGGTTTCACACCGATCAACCACGGCGACTATGAACCGGGCCGCCGGTTTTACTTTCATGACGAAAACGGCATCGAATACGAGGCGGTGCAATATGATTGATATTCCATGGCAGGCGGGGTTTGCGAAGCGGCCCCTGCGCGGCATTTTTTCGCGCAATTCTGTGGAAAAGTCCCGCAATCCGCCCGCTTAGGCGGAATTGCGTGCCGGCAAGCCCCGCGCGCACTTGAAATCAGGTGCAGGATTGGGTCAGGTAATTGTCAACCGGACCGGAGGCCCCGCGGCTTATGCTGCGGGGCTGCGGTTTTCATACTGACAAGAAAAACCATAATAGCGACCTGGACCAATCTCATGGAAAAGATCCCGATGACCCCCACGGGTCACGCCGCGCTGGAAAGCGAACTGAAGAACCTGAAATCCGTCGAACGCCCGGCGATCATTCAGGCAATTGCCGAAGCGCGTGAGCTCGGCGATTTGTCGGAGAACGCCGAATATCATTCGGCGCGCGAGAAGCAGTCCTTTATCGAGGGCCGCATCAAGGAGCTGGAAGGCATCCTGTCGCTGGCCGACGTGATCAACCCGGCCAAGCTGACTGGCGCCATCAAATTCGGCGCCAAGGTGACCGTGGTGGACGAGGACACCGACGAAGAAAAGACCTGGCAGATCGTTGGCGAACACGAGGCCAACATCGAAGCGGGTCTGTTGAACATCAAATCGCCGATTGCGCGTGCCTTGATCGGCAAGGACGAAAGCGACAGTGTGGAAGTGCGCACCCCCGGCGGCATCCGCGCATATGAAATTCTCAAGATCGTCTATTCCTGATCCGCAAAGCAGCGAGTGTTCATGACAGGCTCCAGCAGCAGTCCCGGCTCCACCCCGAACCCCGGCGGCAATCGCCCGTTGCGGCGCCTTGACGGGCCTGCGGGCAACGGGCTGGGCGGTGCCGAGCTGGCGGCCATTGCCTTGGGTGCTCTGTGGCTTCTGGCGGCGGTCGGGTTCTTTGTCTTTGCACCGCCGGATTCCGGGCTTTCGCAATGGGCTGACCTGATCACCGGCGTTCTGGCACTGGTGCTGCCGCTGGCGATGCTGTGGGTTGCCGCCTCTGCCGCGCGCTCGGCCCGGGTGATGCGGGAGGAAAGCGAACAGCTGCAGGCCGCCATTGACGGCTTGCGCCAGACCTATCTGGCACAGTCGCAGCAGCATGCCGCGGTGGCTGAGCCTTCGATGGCCAAGCGGTTGGAGGAGATCGCCGAGGCGACCCGCAAGACCGAAACCGCGCTGGCCACCTTCCACACCAGCCGCCGCGATCCGGTGCGCCCGGCAATCCCCGCCGAAGCAGCCGAGCTGGCGGCGGCCGAACAAGGATCATTGGCTTTGGGCACCCAGGCCGAAGATGCCGCGCCGCCGCTGCCGGCCGAACATTTCATCCGGGCCCTGAACTTCCCGGAGACGGCGGAGGATCAGGACGGTTTCGCCGCCCTGCGCGCGGCCCTGCAGGACCGCAAGGCCGCCCAGGTGATTCAGGCAGCGCAGGATGTGCTGACCCTGCTCAGCCAAGACGGCATCTATATGGATGACCTGCGCCCTGATATGTCCCGCCCTGAGATCTGGCGCCAGTTTGCCCAAGGCGCGCGCGGCCGTGCCGTGGCCCCGCTTGGCGGCGTGCGCGACCGCACCTCGCTGGCGCTGACGGCGGCGCGGATGAAGCAGGACCCGATTTTCCGCGACGCCGCGCATCATTTCCTGCGCCGGTTTGATCAGATGTTCGCGGAATTTGAGGCTGAAGCGACCGACGGCGAGATTTCCGCTCTCGGCAACACCCGAACTGCCCGGGCCTTCATGCTGCTGGGCCGGGTGGCCGGGACGTTCGACTGAGAAGGCGGCCCTTCGGGCCGCGGCCTGCGGCGCGGGTATTTTTGACCAGAAAGAAGCGGCGAGGCGGTAGCGCGCCGGGCGCAGCACGGCGCCATGCCCAACGGCGGGCAAGCATCTTTGATGCGCCGGGCCGCGGGCGGGAGCGCCCTGTTTACATGGCGAAGCTGCTGTAAGGGATAAAGCGGACCGGGTCGCCAAGCTTGATCTCTGCGGCGCCGTCGCCAAGCTCCACCAGCCCTTCCGCCCAGCTGAGGCCACTGATGCGGCCGGAGCCTTCGGATTTGAACACCTCAATGCTGCCGTTCCGCATCCGTGCCCGCAGGTATTCGCGGCGGCCCGGTTTCTTGCGCTTTTCAAAGGCCGCCGGTATTTCAAATGCCTGCGGCACCTGCCAGCCCGCGCCCGCCATCAGCCCCATCGCCGGGCGGGCAAAAATCAGGGTACAGACCAGAGCCGCCACCGGGTTGCCCGGCAGGCCGAAGACCGGCGTGCCCTGCCACATGCCCAGCGCCAGAGGGCGGCCGGGTTTCAGCGCGATGCGCCATTCCTGCATCGCGCCCGCTTCGCGCAGCAATGCCGACATATGGTCCTCGTCCCCGGCGGAAGCACCGCCCGAGGTCAGGATAACGTCAGCCTGTTTGGCGGCGCCGTCCAGATCCGCCCGCAAGGCTTCGCGGTCATCCGCAGCTTTTCCCAGATCAACAGGTACAAATCCCAGCTGGCGGATCAGCGCCAGCAGCATCGGACGATTGGCGTCAAAGATCTGCCCATTGCCTGCGGGTTCTCCTGCCTCGACCAGCTCATCGCCGGTGGAGAGCACACCGACCCGCAATGGCAGACGGACGGCGAGCTCCGCCAGACCTGTGGCCGAGACCAGAGCCAGATCGGCGGGTGAGATAACCCGGCCTGCTGGCAAGATGACGTCACCCGCGCAGACATCCTCACCAGCCTTGCGGGTGTTTGCTCCCTGTTTCAGCGGGCCGTTGAAAGCGATCCGGGCGCCGTCGGTGTTGACGTCTTCCTCCAGGATCACCGTGTCCACGCCATCCGGCAACGCGGCGCCGGTTAGAACGCGGATGGCGCTGCCTGCGGGCACAGTGCCGTCGTAGGGAACGCCGGCTGCGGCGCGCCCCGGCATGAGCAGCAGCACATGCGGGCCTTCCGACTTGCCGCCGGCAAAGCCGTAGCCATCCACCGCCGTGTTCGGCAGCGGCGGATTGGAGCGTTTGGCCACTGCACTCTCTGCCAGCACCCGGCCAAGGGCGTCTGCCAGCGGCAGGGTTTGCACTCCGGTGACCGGCCCCAGCCTGTCCCGCAGCAGGGTCAGCGCGTCATCCACCGGGGTCCAATCCACGCCTGCAGGCAGGGCAAAGCAATCATTGCTGAGCGGCGGCGGTGTCAGCCTGCCCGGTTCATCCGCTGCCAGCGCGTTCAAGCGGTCTTCGTATCCCGTGCCCAATATCCAAGCTTCCTCTTGTGCTTCCTCAGGTACAGCAGCCAGCATTCCGGCAAGCTCCCCGGCCGGCAGACGGCTGAGCGCCTGCGACAATAGCCGCATTTGCACCCGGTCGCGTATTTCGTCCCGGCCCGCAACAGCCATTGCGGCCTTAACGGCAGGCTCGATCAAACCTGGCCATATTTCTGCAAAAACAGTTTGTGCTGTCTCAACCTTTTCGAAAGGCCAGACAGCGGCCCTGTGCCGGCGCCGCAACCGCTGCAAAACCGGCACCCCCATGAGGACCTGACTGCCAACAGTCGGATTGAAAAACAGCTGGAAACAGGAGGAGGCCGCCTTGGCCGCCAGATCCGCGTTGCGCCGTTCTGCCACGTCTTTATAGATTATACCGGCTTTGCGGTAGGGAATGTCCAGCCAGGTCTTTTCATCAGGTTTGCCCCAGAACGGGCCGGGGCCGGTAAACAGCCGGTTCATTTCAGAGGCTATTTCAAACCGGTTGTTGGTTCCGTCCTCAGAGTCTTCGATCCGCTCTTCCAGCCAGGCCCATAAAGCAAATGGGTCATCGGATCCGGTGATCCGGCGCGCAAATCCGCGCGGATAGCCAAAGGGGAAATCAAAAGCGGCTAGAACCCGCCGCCCCGCGGCCCGTTCCGCGTCGAGGAAGCTGCTGATCCAAACCTCTGCCTCCTGCCGGCTGCGGCAGTAGATTTGCCGTTCCGCGGTTTCGCCGCGCGCCACACCAAGCCAGATCGCATCCTTGCTTTGGCGCCGGGGCCTGCGCTTGGCAGCAGACCAATCGACGGTGAGAACAGTATCAAAACGGGTCACAGCCCCAGCTCTATCTGGATGAAATCCGCAATCGCTGCCGTATCGTTCAGATCAAAAACCGGGCGGTCCAGCGCCATCCCGGTGTTGCTGGCAACGGCCCGGATGTTCGGGTCTTCCGGGGCGATCAGTTCGGTGCCTGCTTCCTGCCGGAAAGCCTCGATCTTGGGGTGGGGTTCGCGCTTGTAGCCCTCGACCAGCACCAGATCGACAGGACGCAGGCGGGCCAGCAGCTCTGCCAGCGGCGGCTCAGCCGCGCCGCGCAGCTCATGCATGATTGCAACGCGGCCAGCCGAGGCCAGCACCACCTCCGACGCACCGGCCTGCCGGTGGCGGTGGCTATCGGTGCCGGGCTGGTCCACGTCCGTTGCATGATGGGCGTGCTTGATGGTGGAAACGGTGAGGCCGCGCTCACAGAATTCAGCCACCAGCCGCTCCATCAGCCCGGTCTTGCCGTTGTTCTTCCAGCCGGTGACGCCGTAGATCTTCATTTCAGCAACGCCTCTGCCTTGGCCAGATCTTCCGGCGTGTTGATGTTGAAGAACGGGTCGAAGGGATCGGCCTCGAACAGCGCCTCGCGGCCGCCATGCTGGTCGGTCCACAGCACCACCTTGCGCAAACCGCCTTCAAGCGCCGCGCGCAGGTCATCGCGCAGAGCAACAGGCCAGAGGCCGAAGGCCGGGTGCCGGTTCACGCGCTTGCCGCCGCCGGATTTCAGTGCCTCGTCCCCGGTGCGCGGGGTGGTGGCAAGGACCAGTGGCTGCGCCATGCCTTCGGACGCTGCGGTCAGCCGGGCGACCAGATCCTGCGGGAAGAAAGGGGTGTCGGCTGCAGCGGTGACGATGGTGTCCGCGCCCTGCTCCGCTGCCCAGTCGAGGCCCGCGAGCACGCCAGCCAATGGACCCGCGAAGCCCTCGATCGAGTCGGCAATCACCGGCAGGCCCAGATCGCTGAACCGTTCCGGGTCGCCATTGGCATTCAATGCCAGGCCCGCGACCTGCGGCGCCAGCCGGTCCACCACGCGAGACAAAAGGCTCTGGCCGCCCACTTGCAGCCGCCCCTTGTCGCCGCCGCCCATCCGGGTGGCAAGGCCGCCTGCGAGGATTACACCGAGGGGTTGGGTCAATCCGGCACCTCCTGAACGGAAAAGCTTCCGCCTGACTGGAAGGCCAGGCAGCGCCCGTCCCGCCCCCCACGGGGCGGGCGCTTCGCTTCCACCCCGCCGGGCCGGGCGCTGCCTTTAGTGTTAACAAGCCAGTTTCTCATTCCGCGCTCTTCCTGCGATGCTTTTTCTCCTCAACCGGCGCGTCTTTTGGATCCATGTCGCGCAGCAGCCGCTCCTCGCCCGCTAGACAGATGAACCGCTGGCCGCGCATCCGGCCAATGAGCGTCAGGCCGACCTCGCGGGCGATCTCCACACCCCAGGCGGTGAAGCCGGAACGTGAGGCCAGCACCGGGATACCCATCATCGCGGTCTTGATTACCATCTCCGAGGTCAGCCGCCCGGTAGTGTAGAGGATCTTGTCCGCCGCCGCGGCCTGTTCGGACAGCATCCAGCCGGCGATCTTGTCCACCGCGTTGTGGCGGCCGACGTCCTCCATATAGACCAGCGGGCGGTCCTGCTCGCACAGGACAGTGCCATGGATAGCGCCGGCCTCAAGATAAAGCGAGGGCGTGCGGTTGATCTTGTGGGCCAGCGTGTAAAGCCAGGAGGTCTTCACCTGCATCTCAGGCAGGCGCACGTCCTCCAGCCCCTCCATCATGTCGCCAAAGACGGTACCGACCGCGCAGCCGGAGGTGCGGGTTTTCTTCTTCAGCTTTTCCTCGTGGCTGGTTTCCACCGCGGTACGGACCACCACGGCTTCCAGATCCTCGTCATAATCGACGCGCGTGACTTCATCCCCGTCCAGCAGCATGCGCTGATTGCGCAGAAAGCCAAGCGCCAGGTATTCCGGGTAGTCGCCGATGGTCATCGCGGTGACAATTTCCTGGGAATTCAGGAAGATGGTCAGCGGGCGCTCCTCAACCACCGAGATGTCGCTGGCTTCGCCGTTCTGGTCCACCCCGGTGACGGCGCGGGTCAGCCGCGGGTCGGCGACGCCGGGCGCGATCAGATATTCTGACGTGATATCCATACTCACCAATTGCATTCCTTCTGCCATCCCCGTAGGCCGGATGCACGCAATCTAGGACGCGCAGATGGCAATCACCACCACCAAATCGGCCTTCTGGAAGGGGTTTCGCGACAGCGCGCCCTTCATCTTCATGGCATCGCCCTTTGGCTTTCTGTTCGGAGTGCTGGCCGCAGAGGCCGGGCTGATCGTGCCCGAGGCGTTTGCATTTTCATTGACGGTCTTTGCCGGGGCGGCCCAGTTCACTGCGCTGCAGCTGATGCAGGAGAACGCGCCGCTGATTATCATCCTGATTTCGGCGCTGGCGGTGAACCTTCGGATGGCGATGTATTCGGCCTCGCTGACGCCCTACCTTGGCGGTGCGCCGATGTGGCAGCGCGCACTGGCGGCCTATTTCATGGTCGATCAGTCTTATGCGCTGTCCATCGTCAAGTTCGAGAGCGAGCCGGAGATGCCGCTGCCGCAGCGCATGGCATACTTCTTTGGCACCAATGGTATCATTGCCCCGGTTTGGGTGGTTGCCACCGCGGTCGGGGCGCTGGTCGGCACCCGCATCCCCGAAAGCTGGGGTGTGGATTTTGTGCTGCCGCTGGCGTTTCTGGCGATGATCGGCCCGATGCTGCGCACGCCTGCCCATGTGGCCGCCTGTTTCGTGGCGGTGGCCACCTCGCTGCCGGCTGCGGCCCTGCCCTATAACCTCGGCCTGATCGTGGCCGGGATTGCGGGCATGATCGCAGGTGCCCAGGCGGAGCTTTGGCTGGAGCGGCAAAAGGCCAAGGCGGAGGGCGCGAAATGAGCAGTATTCCTGCACCAATCCTGTGGACGGTGATCATCGGGCTGGCGGTTGGCAGCTATGCCCTGCGGTTTGCCTTTATCGGGTTCATGGGCGGCAAGCCGATTGCGGAATGGCTGATGCGGCATCTGCGCTATACCGCCGTGGCGATCATCCCGGCACTGGTGGCGCCGTTGGTGGTCTGGCCTTCCCCGACTGGCGGAGATCCCAGCCTGATACATCTTGCCGCCGCGGCCGCCACCTTTGCAGCCGGATACCTGACCCGCAACGTGCTGATCGGCCTGGGCACCGGCGGGCTGTGCCTGCTGCTGTTGTACCTCGCCGCCTAGCGCTCGCCCGGCGCCTTCGGCTTTATCCGAACGGGAAGATTACTCCGCCACGCTCAGCGCGGCGTCGCTTTTGGCAAGGCCTGCCTGCAGATCGGCGCTGTCGGTCTCATAGTAGCGGTCCGTCACTACGCCGGGCAGCTGGCCGAATTGCGCCGACAGTTTTTCCGGGTAAAAGGTGCGATTCAGGCCCTCGAATCCGGGGATCTGCTGCAGGATGCCGATGGTGGCCTGGGCACAATAGGCGCCCGGCACACGGCCGTTGGTCACCGCCAACTGGTAAGCTTTCTGAGCCTGCTCAGGCGTTACCTCGACCTGCTGCACCACCACATGGAAGGTGCTGCGGGCATGGGCGCCGCGATAGGCCTGCTCCACGGCGGGAGTAATGCCATACAGAACGTCATTCCGCTCTGGCACCACCGAGGCATAGAACGAACCTGCGGGGTCGAAAATCACCCGCTCGGAGGCGTTGATCATCAGCGACGCATGGCCGCCCCGCCCGGTGCGGTTGTTGATCATCGTGTAAAGGGTCAGGGTCGCCGGGCCGGGCTGGCGGTAGGCCACCCGCGCCAGCGTTTCAGCATCCGCATTGGGTTGCTGAGGCGCCGCGCAGCCCGCAAGCGCCAGCAGGACCGCGCCAAGACACAGCAGATTACGCAAGGCGCGCGCTCCTTGAACCGGAAATCAGGTGGCGAAAACCGCCAGGAACAGAGCAAAGAAGACCAGGGCAATGCAGGAGCGGGTGATAAAGGTCAGAAAGCCGTTATAGACTTTTTCCTGAACCGCGGTGTCCATGGTGCCGTGCTGATGTTCAGCCATGTGAGTTTTCCCTCGAATTCACGTGCATTTTCCCTGTGATTACTGGATTTGCTGCCCTCTGTCACCACGTCATTCGGGCGCATCTGTCAGAAATACGCGGCGAATTCCGCAACACCACCCGCATCCATGGCGTCCGGCCGGCCCCGGCACGGCGCCCGGGCGAATCGCCCAGGCCCTTCCCCTGAGCTTATTCCTGCTCCAGATCCGAAGCGAGGCGGAATCCGATTCGGTTGGCCGGGGCTTCTTCCCGCGCTTTGGGCACCGCCCGCAGCATCACATTCAGCTGGCTGACATGCTGCACCAGCTGGGTGCGCGCGCCGGGGCCTTCGCTGCCGTAAAAGGTGATGATATCGGGATCGTAATAGCCCATGCCTTCGATCCGCAGCACCCCGGCATTGCCGCCGGCAAAGCCCATCGCAACCTCGTGCTCGCTGTCCAGCTGCTGTTCGAAATTCTGGATATAAAGGATCAGCCGCTCATAGGCCCAGCGTGCCGGGCTTTTGGCGGCATCCTGCTTTTGCAGTTTTTCCGGAACCTTGCGCAGGCCCGCACAGGCGTCGGGGTCGGCATGGACTTCGTGCACGCAGGGCAGCACCGCCGCCTCTGCCGCCTCGGCGCTGGTCGAAATCTCGTCGCTCATGGTGTATCTCCCCCGAATGCGGGGTGCATCACCCCTTGCGCTGATAAAGCCAGGCGCCGTCGCCGCGTTTCCAGCGGTCCACCTGGCCGGTGTGGTACAGATGATTTACATGGGCCACCGCCTCGACCAGCGCAAGCCCGTACTCGCCTTCGCCGATTGTGCGCTTGAACAGCGGCGCAAAGCAATCGGCGGCAGTCTGCGGCACGGACAAATGATCCATCAGCCGGTCCAACGCGCCGTGGTGATTGCCAATGAGCTGCTGCATCCGCAGGGGCAGCCGGGTGAACGGCAGCTTGTGCCCGCCCAGGGCCAGATGATCGGGACGCGCCAGTTTCGACAGACGCTCGCAGGCTTCCAGCCATTCGCCCAAAGGATCTGCCATCGGTTCGGTCGCGTAGACGCCGATGTTGGGGCTGATGGTTGACAGGATCTGATCGCCGGTGATCACCAGATTGTCATCGCGGCTCCAGAAAGTGGCGTGTTCAGGCGCGTGGCCGTTGCCGATATGCACGTCCCAGTCGCGCCCGCCCATGCGGATCGCATCCCCCTGCTTGATGCGGGTGAAGCCCAGCGGCATCGGATACACGGTGTCGGCAAAATTGAAGGGCCGCTCGCTGGCGCGTTTGTCATAAAACGCCTGGTCCATGCCCGCACTGCGGTAATAGGCCAGCGTTTCCTCGGGCCAGGTGTCCTGCACGTCCAGGGTCAGCATCCGGGCAAACAGCCAGGCGGTGCGGGTGGTGATCAGTTCGGCGCCATGCTGCGACTGGAACCAGCCGACCAGGCCAATGTGATCCGGGTGATGATGGGTGCCGACAACGCGGGTAACCGGCTTGCCCTTCAGCGGGCCGGCCATCAGGCTTTCCCAAATCGCACGGCTTTTGCGGGTGTTGAACCCGGTGTCGATCACCGTCCAGCCATCGCCGTCATCCAGCGCGTAGATGTTGACGTGATCCAGCTTCATCGGCAGCGGCTGACGCATCCAAAGGACGCCCTCGGCCACCTCTATAGCTTCACCTTGCGCAGGCGGTTCTTCCCACGGGGTGCGGGGCGAGACGTCGGGGATATCAGTCACAGATCAACCTGCCAGTTCTTCAAGGCTGAGGGCAAAGGTGCCCGCAGCGCCGGCCTGCGCATGGGCCAGCAGGCTGGCATGTTCGGGCAGCATCCGGGTGATGTAGAACCGCGCCAGTTTTTCGCGCGGGCCGCCCTGGTCCGCCATCGCTGCCGCCAGATGGTAATGGCCGCCCAGCACCCGGGCAAAGGCCCGCAGGTAGGGAACCGAGCCGGCAAAGCGGTCCTGCATATCCTGCTGGGCGACCAGCCATTCGGTGGCCTCACGCAAGGACTCGCAAGCCTGCCAGACAGATTCCGCCATGTTCGGGTGGGTGGCGCGGGCCCGTTCGGCCTGCTCTTCGATCTCGTCGATCAGGGCAAAACCCATGTCGCCGCCATCCATCATCTTGCGCGCGACCAGGTCCATCGACTGGATGCCGTTAGTGCCCTCGTAGATCGCTGTCACCCGCACGTCGCGGTAATATTGCGCGGCACCGGATTCCTCAATAAAGCCCATGCCGCCATGCACCTGCACCCCGGTCTCAGACACCCGGATGCCGGTGTCGGTGCCAAAGGCCTTGGCAATCGGCGTCAGGAACGCCGCGCGCGCCGCCCAGCCGCTTTCACCCGTGGCGGTCTGCATGTCGATCGACTGCGCGCAGGCCAAAAGGATCGCACGGGCGGCAAACAGGTCTGCCTTCATTTCCATCAGCATCCGGCGCACATCGGCGTGGTCGGCAATGAAACCGCTGGCGGTGCGGCCCTGCTTGCGCTCCAGCGCATAGGCCAGCGCGTGCTGATAGGCGCCCTCACCGGCGCCAACGCCCTGCCCGCCCACGCCAAGACGGGCATTGTTCATCATGGTGAACATCGCCGCCATGCCGCCATGCTCCGCGCCGACCAGCCAGCCGGTGGCGCCGTCATATTGCATCACGCAAGTGGGAGAGCCGTGCAGGCCCATCTTGTGCTCAAGGCTGACGACCTTGAGATCATTTGCCGTGCCCGGGTTGCCGTCGGCATCCGGCAGGTATTTCGGCACCAGGAACAGCGAAATGCCTTTGGTCCCCGGCGCGCCGTCCGGCAGCCGCGCCAGCACCAGATGGCAAATATTGCCACAGAAATCATTATCGCCCCAAGAGATAAAGATCTTCTGGCCGCTGACCGCATAGGTGCCATCGCCATTCGGCACCGCCTTGGAGCTGAGCGCGCCCACGTCCGAACCGGCCTGCGGCTCGGTCAGGTTCATAGTGCCGGACCATTCGCCGGAGATCAGCTTGGGCAGGTACAATTCCTTTATCGCATCCGAGGCATGATGCTCCAGCGCCTCGATCTGGCCCTGGCTCATCAAGGGGGCCAGCTGCAGCGACAGGCAGGCGCCTGCCATCATCTCGTTCACCGCAGTGGCCACGGTCAGCGGCAGCCCCATGCCGCCGTGTTCCTCCGGCGCGCTCATGCCGATCCAGCCGCCCTCGGCGATGGCTTTGAACCCGTCACCGAAACCGGGCGAGGTCCGCAGGACGCCATTTTCCAAAAAGGCCGGGGTCAGATCGCCGTTGCGCTGCAAAGGGGCCATCACCTCGCCGCACATTTTGCCAGCCTCGTTAAGGATGGCGCTCACTATGTCTGACGTTGCCTCGGCAAATCGGTCTGTGGCCGGGATGGCATCATAGCCGACAACATGGTTAAACAGAAACTCATACTCGGAAACGGGGGCACGGAAGGTCATGGGCGTCCTCTGGCGGTCATTTAAGGGGCGTCCTGGCACGGGCAGCCTTGGCTTCCCGGCACGGGCCTATTATGGTCATTGGCTTGACCGATTACCTAATCGGACGCTCATTTCAATCAACCAAAACGCCGCGTCACCCGGAATGCCCCTGCACAGCACAGAAATCCTTGCCGCCACGGCCACCGGTATCGCCCGGGCCGCCCAACTGCTTCGGGAGGGTAAACTTGTCTCCTTTCCCACCGAAACAGTCTATGGTCTCGGCGCCGATGCCCGGCAGGGCGAGGCTGTGGCCGCAATCTATGAGGCCAAGGGGCGGCCCTCCTTCAACCCATTGATCGCGCATGTGCATTCGGCCGAGGCGGCGCAGCGCTATGTTCAGTGGAATGAGACGGCAGAGCAGCTGGCCCAGGCTTTCTGGCCTGGCCCGCTGACCCTGGTGCTGCCGCTGCGTGCTGGCCACGGGATTTCGCCGCTGGTCACTGCCGGGCTGGAAACTTTGGGGGTGCGCGTTCCGGCCCACCCTGCTGGCCAGGCCTTGCTGCAGGCATTGGACGGCCCGGTTGCCGCCCCATCCGCCAACCCGTCCGGCAAGATCAGCCCCACCACGGCGGCCCATGTGCAGGCAGGCCTGGACGGACGCATTGCCGCGATCCTTGATGATGGCGCCTGCGAGGTCGGGCTGGAATCGACCATTGCCGGACTTGCAGGCCCCGCGCCGATGCTGCTGCGTCCCGGCGGGCTGGCAGCAGAAGAGATCGAAGCGGTGCTAGGCCGCAAACTGGCGGTACGCGATGTGCACGACCCGCTGACCGCCCCCGGCCAGTTGCTGTCGCATTACGCCCCCGGCGCGCCTGTCCGGCTGAACGCCAGCGCGCCAGACGAAGGCGGGCTTTTTCTCGGCTTCGGACCGGGGGTGTGCGACCTGAACCTTTCTGAAAGCCGGGATCTGGCTGAGGCCGCCGCCAATCTCTTTGGCCATCTGCACCGGCTGGACTCCCTTGGCAAACCCATCGCGGTGGCGCCGGTTCCGGATCACGGGTTGGGTGAAGCCATCAACGACCGTCTCCGCCGCGCCGCCGCGCCAAGGGATTAAGCCGTCCCAGCACCTGACCAACAGGGCAGAACACTCCCGCCCGTTTGAAACCCATCAAAGATGGGTGCCAAACCGTTGGGCATGGCGCCGTACAAGCACGGCGCGGCCCAGCCATGCACCCAAGCCGCTGATTTACTTCCGCCAAGGAAGCACAACCACCGCCACTGCAGCGTTTCCAATTGATGAAAGCCTCCGCCCCTCCGGCCTGGAAACCAGCCCCGGCATGAAATCCGGGACGGGCCCCGCCTCAGCGGGAGGCGCGCCGTGCTTGCGCGGCGCCACGCCCAACCTTTTTCCGGTCATCTATGATGAATGGAACAAAGGGCGGGAGCACCCGGTTGAGACGGCGCAGCGCATCTTACCTGCCGCTCAGGCGTGGCCAGCGCTGGCTGACAGTGTCAGCGGATCGACGCCAAGAGTTTTCAGCGATGCTTCCCATTTGCTGTCGTCCGCCAGGCTGAAAACAAGATCCGGGCTGGCGTCGGCCGTCAGCCAGCCGTTCATGGCAATCTCGGATTCCAGCTGCCCCGGCCCCCAGCCCGCATAGCCCAGCAGCACCAGCAGTTGTTCCGGACCCTGCCCCAATGCGATGTCTTCCAGAATATCCAGCGTCGCGGTCATCGAGAACCCGCCCGGCACTTTCAGCGAGCTCACGTCCGATTCGTAATCCGGCGTGTGCAGCACAAAGCCGCGCTGGGTCTCCACCGGGCCGCCGAACCGCACCGGCAATGCCGCGGCCGCGCTGCCGTCTTCGCCCAGGTCCAGCTGCTCCAGAAGATCCCCCAGCGCCACCCCTTCCGCGCGCTTGTTGACGATGAGACCCATCGCCCCTTCCTCGCCGTAGGAGCACAGGAAAACCACCGAATGCTCAAACCTTGGGTCGCCGATTCCGGGCATTGCAATCAAGAGCTTGCCAGTCAGATCCATGAAATTCCATCTTTCCTGCTGCCTGCCTCCACCATGACGTCCCCCTGCCTGTCACGCAAGAGGTGCAAAGGCCATGTCCGGTGAAGCCTCCGGCAAAATTGCCGCAAACCTGCCCTTACTCCAAGACAATGACCCGAACGTGACTTGGCAAACCCTGCCGCCAAGCGCATGTATCAAGGCATGAAAACGATGCAAAACAGACACGCTGCCGCCCTGGCGGCCTTGCTTGCCGTGACAGCGGGCGCCCCGGCCTTTGCTGGCGCCGCTGACAACGGGATTGTGCAGATTGAGGTGCTTGACGGCGGCATCACCCCGCGCGGCACCTATATGGGGGCGCTGCGGATCAAGCTGCAGCCGGGTTGGAAGACCTATTGGCGCGCGCCCGGCGACGCCGGCATTCCGCCCAGTTTTTCCTGGCGCGGTGCGCGCAATGTGGGCGGGCTTTCGATCACCTGGCCCGCACCCGAGATTTTTGAAACCTCCGGTTACCGTACCATCGGCTATCACGATCAGCTGGTGCTGCCGGTGGAGATCACCCCGGAGAAGCCCGGCAAGCCGGTGCGGCTGAAAGGCCGGATGCAGCTGGGTGTCTGCAAGGATGTCTGCGTGCCGGCCGAGCTGAGCTTTGACCAGCAGCTGGACAGTGCCGCAGGCCGTAACCCGGCAATTGCCGCTGCAATGGCCAGCCGTCCCTGGTCGGCCAAAGAAGCCGGTGTGCGCCATGCCGCCTGCAGCCTGCGCCCGTCTGAATACGGGATGAAAGTCACCGCCCGCATCTCGATGCCGTCCGCCGGCGGCGAAGAGGTTGCGGTGATCGAGCCCGGCAATCCAAAACTCTACGCCGGCGAGACAACCACCCGCCGCGAGGGCGGTTTGCTGGTGGCAGAGACTGAATTCCTGCCCGCTGACGGCAACGCCTATGCCATTGACCGCTCGCAATTGCGGATCACGGTGCTGGGGCAGAACCACGCGGTGGACATCCAGGGCTGCAGCGCCGGATGAGCACCGCCAGCAGCCCTCTGCGTCCGGTCCTGGGCACCATTGCCGTGGTCTGCCGCCATTTCGGCGGGCGGGACCAGGTCATCCTGGTGCAGCGCGGCAAGGACCCGAATGCGGGCTGGTGGGGGTTTCCCGGCGGCCATGTCGAGATGGGAGAGACCGCCCTGCAGGCCGCCGCGCGCGAGTTGCAGGAGGAAACCGGAGTTATTGCCAAGCCGCTGGAATACCTCACCAATGTGGATGTGATTTCCCGCGATGCGGCAGGCGCGGCACAGCGTCAGTATCTGCTGACCGTGGTCCTGTGCGGCTATATCAGCGGCGAGCCGGTGCCGGATGATGATGCCGAACAGGCCGAATGGATCCCGATTTCTGAAATCGAAAGCCGCGGCCTGCAATTGCTGGAACAGGTGGCGGATGTGGCCCGGCTGGCTCAGACCCGCTGGCGGGCGCTGAACCGGTAGGCAATTCCTCCGGCCAGATAGGCCAGCAGCGCCAGAACCAGCGCCCCCGCAATGCAGGCCAGCAGTCCGGCGCGCACCGGCTCCATTGCTGCCAGCGCAGGAAACGCCCGCAGTGCCGGATGCAGCGCGCCGGTGGCCATGGCCCAGCCCAGCGTCAGCACCAGCCAGCCAAGCTGTGCCAGCGCGGTGCCCAGCACCAGCCAGCGCAGCCCCCCGGCGCCGCGCCGCAACGCCCGGCGCAGCGAGGTCATCGGGCGTGAAAGGTCCCGCTGCATGGCGACCAGTGCCGGCACCACCAGCAGGACCAGGAACATGCCAAAGCCAAGGCCATAGACCAATGTGATCACCGTCGGCTTCAGGAACTGAGCCTGCTGCGAGCGCTCAAACAGCAGGGGCGCCAGCCCCAGAACAGTTGTCATAGTGGTCAGCATCACCGGCCGCAGCCGGTCAGCCGCCGCGTCGATGATCGACGGCACCAGACCGCGGTCCTGCGCATATTGGTCGATGGTCGTCACCAGCACGATCGAATCATTGATAATGATCCCGGTCATTCCCAGCAGCCCCACCACGGTGAACATGCTCAGCGGCACCTCCCACATGTAGTGGCCCCAAATCGTACCAACCAGGCCAAAGGGAATGATCGCCATCACCACCAGGGGCCGGGTCCAGCTGGCAAAGATCCAGGACAGCACCAGGTAAATGCCGGTGAGGCACAGGATCAGCCCGGTGCCGGCCTCCTGCAGGAAGGTTTGCTCCTGCTCGGCGAGGCCCGACAGGGTCCATTCCACCTGCCGCTCGCTGGCGATCTTCGGCAGGATTTCCTGCTGCAACGCTTGCATCACGGCTTCAGCCCGGGCGGGGTCGTCCTCGGAGATGTCGCCCGAGACACTGATCACCCGGATACCGTTTTCCCGCCGCACGGTGGAGAACCCGGTGCGCTGGGTGACCGAGACGATATCGGCCAGCGGAACGTAGATCCCGCTTGGCGCCCGCATCAGCGTGCGCTCCAGAAAATCGGCAGTCAGCTCATTTTCAGGCAGCTCCACCCGGATCTTGGCGCTGCGCGGCCCGTCCGGGTATGTCGCGGCCTCAATACCATTCAGCCGCGCCCGCAACGCCTGTCCCAGGCTGCCAATGGTGAAGTTCAACGCCTGGCCTTGCGGGGTGAGGTCGAGGATCACCTCCTCTTTGTCGTAGGCCAGATTGTCCTCGACGGCTGAAACCTCAGGAAACCGCAGCAGCGCGGTTTTCAGGTCTTCCGCGGCATCCTTCAGCACTTGCACGCCGGGCCCGGAAAATTGCACGTCCAGCGCGTCGCCGCCCGGACCAGACCGCCAGCCGCGGAAAGAGACCGTCTCGACCAGCGGATGCCGCGCCACCCGTTCCTGCAGCTCGGCGACAAAGGCAAAGCTGGAGTAAGGGCGCAGGTCGGCATCGATCAATTCAATCGCGATACCGCCCAGCAGATCTGTGTCCTTGGCCTCAACCCCGCCAAGGCCGCGGCCCGCATTGCCGCCCACCTCGGCTATGACAAAATCCAGCGGATTGCGGCCATAGCGGGCGGCATATTCCGCGCCCAGTGCCTCGGTGGTTCGCTGCACTTCCTGCATCATCGCCAGGGTATCACTGCGGCTGGCGCCCTCTACCATGGCGAAATTGCCGGTCACGGAGCCGCGTTCAGGCGCGTTGAAAAAGCGCCATTTGACGTCGCCGTTGATGAACAGCGCCGCCTGGCTGGCCAGAACCACCAGCGCCCCGGCCAGCACCGCATAGCGGGCCTGAACCACAAGCCCCATGAACGGGCGGAACGCATTGTCGCGCAGCCAGCGGAAGCCGCGGTTCACCATCCGGTTCGGCCAGTCATACCAATGCCGCGCCTGGGCATGGGTCAGGGCATGGGCCAGATGGTTGGGCAGGATCAGAAAACATTCCACCAGCGAGGCCGCCAGCACCGCGATCACGGTGAAAGGAATATCGCGGATCAGCTCGCCAAAACGCCCCCCCACCAAGGTCAGGCCAAAGAAAGCGATGATAGTGGTCAGCGTTGCCGCAAAAACCGGCATCGCCATCCGCCGGGCCGCATTTTCGGCGGCCTGCACCGGGTTTTCCCCCAGCCGCCGCACACGGAAATCGGCGTGTTCACCCACCACGATTGCATCGTCCACCACGATCCCCAGGGTGATGATCAGACCGAATAGGCTGACCATATTGATGGTGATACCGGCAGCATACATCAGCGCCACGGCGGCAAACATCGAGGCAGGGATGCCCATGGCCACCCAGAAGGCAATGCGGGTGTTGAGGAACAGGAACAACAGGCACAGCACCAGGGCAAGCCCCATCAGGCCATTGTCGATCAGAATATCCAGACGGTCGGTGATGCGGCCCGCGCGGGTGCGGATCAGCTGCGCCGTCACGCCCTGCGGCAGGCTGGCCTGCATTTCGGCCACCACCTCCTGCACCTGGCCCTGCAAGCGGATGGCATTACCCTGGTCCGAGCGGTCCACCCGGATCGACATTGCCGGGTTGCCGTCCACAAAATACGAGCGGTTGCGGTCCACACCCTCGACCCGCACCTGCGCCACGTCGGCAATGGTCAGCACCGAGCCATCGGCATTGGTGCGCAGGACAATGGCTTCCAGCTCGTCGGGTTTGCGTTTCTCGCTGCCGGTGCGCACCCGCGCGTTGGCGCCGCTGACATCGCCTGCCGGATCTGCATCAACCTCTGCCGCTATGGCCTCGGCGACTTCGCGCATGGTGATGTCATGGGTCATCAGCATGGCGGTGGGCACTTCGACGATGGTCTCGGGTGCTGCCACGCCGCGGATGGTGGTGCGGGTGACGCCGGCCTCAAACAGGCGGGTCACCAGCTCATCCGCAAACAGACCCAGCTGGCCGGCGGCCACAGGCCCGGATATCACAACATCGGTCACCCGGTCGCGCCAGGCGCCACGGCGCACTTCCGGCTCCTCCGCCTCCTCCGGCAGGGTGGTGATGCCGTCGACCGCGGCCTGCACATCGTCGGTGGCCTGCCCCATGTCCGTGCCAGGCTCAAACTCCAGCGTCAGCGTTGCCCGCCCTTCGCGCGAGCTGGAGGATGTCTCCTCCACCCCGTCCACGGCCAGCAGTGCCGGTTCCAGAATCTGCACGATGGCGCTGTCCACGTCCTCGGGGCCGGCGCCTTCCCATTCGACGGTGACGGTGACGCGTTCGACAATCACATCCGGGAAGAACTGCGTCCGCATGTTGGGCATCGCTGCGGCGCCCAGCACCAGCATGATCACCAGCAGCAGGTTTGCGGCGGTGCGGTGGCGGGTGAAGTAGCTGAACAGCCCGCGGGCCGGCCGGGGGAGCTTGCGGACCATGACCCTCAGCCCCCCATCCGGGATTCAATCCGGGTCACCAGCCTGACGGGCACCCTGGCCTCGGCCAGTTGCTGCAGCATCTGTTCTTTCATTGCGGAAGGCATCACGCTGCTGCCCTCGACAAACGCCACAAGCCTGGCCCGGCGTTCGTCGGTCAGCTCGATTAATTGCGGAAGCGCCTGCACCCCGGCCCCCTGGCGCAGCGGGCGCACTTTAATGCCAGCCCCCAAAAGCGGCGTGCGCCCGGTCACGATCTCGCGGCCTTTCAGTCCTGAACCGCGGATCAGCACGTCATCGCCCTGACGGCGCACCAGTTCGACGGCCAATGACTCCAGCCGGTCCTCAGCCCCCAGCACAAGGACCGAGCCATCCGCGCCCAGCGCCGAGGCCGGAACACGGGCCACCGCCGCGACCTCAGGCTCGGTCACTTTTACGGTGACAAAATCGCCAGGTTCAAACCCCGGCGCAGCCTGCAGCCGGGCATAAACCAAGCGCCCGGTCTGCCCGTCACCGGCAGCCCCGCTGGCGCGGGAAATCTGCCCGGCTGCATTTAACCCTGCGCCGGCGGCATCCAGCGACACCCGCACCGGCGCGCGCAGCAGATCGCCCCCGGCATCAAGCAGCCGGGCGTATTGCGCAGTGGAAACCCGGAACGCGGCCTCCAGCAGATCCGGATCAACCAAATCCGCCAGTTTTTCATTGGCCGAAACCAGCCGCCCCTGCACCAGGTTAACCGCCTGCAAAGTCCCGTCGAAACCCGCCATGATCGTTGTATCGTCCAGCTCGCGCTGCGCTTCGTCCAGCGCGAGCTGCGCCCGGGCCACGCGGGTGGCTGCCTGATCCACACGCGCCTCTGCCTGGCTGACGGCCTGGCGGCGCGAGATCACCGCCTGGCGTGCCTGCACCGTCGCAAGCTCCGCCGTTTCCACCGTTGCGGCAGTGCCGACACCGCGCTGCCGCAGATCCACTTGCCGTTGAAAGGCCCGTTCGCGCAGCTGCGCCTGGTCCTGGGTGGCCTGCAATTCGTCCTGTGCCAGGATCAGCGCCCGGCCGGCATCGCGTTCCTCGGCGCGGGCATCCATCATGTCGGCCTCGGCCCGGTCCAGCGCCGCCTGCGCATCCGCCGGATCGATTTGCACCAGCACTTCACCTGCGCGGACCGCGCCGCCGTCCTCGAAATCTTCAGAGAGGTGCACAACCCGGCCCGCCACCGCTGTGCGCAGTTCCAGTGCGCGGCGGCTTTCCACCCGGCCAAAGGCCGTCAGCTCCGGCGCCACGGTCTGCAGATCCGCCGTCACCACATTGACCGCAAACACCCGCTCACGCACTGGCGGTGTTTTTTTCTCCGCATTCAGCTGTGCGTCAATCGCACTGAAAACCAGCTGCCCGGCATAAAGCAGCAGCGCTGCCGTTAAGGCCGCCAGGAACACCCCAGTCACACTCTGACGCAAAAAGCGCATGTCTCTCCCTTCCGGTGGCGGATGCTGCCGGGACCGCCGATGCGGCCAGCCAAAGCGCAAATGCCTTGTGCCCGCTTGGAAATATACGATTTTCCGCACAGGTTTACGAGGTTACACGCCGCGCAGGGTTACTTCCGGCGCAGATGTTCCTCCAATCTGGGCATGATTTCCACGAAATTGCAGGGCCGGTGGCGGTAATCAAGCTGTTTTGACAGGATTTCATCCCAGCCGTCCTTGCAGGCGCCGGGGCTGCCGGGCAGTGCAAACAGATAGGTGCCGCCCGCAACGCCGCCGGTGGCGCGCGATTGCACCGCGCTGGTGCCGATCTTCTGCATCGAGACATGGGTGAAGACGGTGCCAAAGGCCTCGATCTCCTTTTCATAGACATCCCGGTGCGCTTCCACCGTGACATCCCGCCCGGTCAGCCCGGTGCCGCCGGTTGAAATCACCACATCCACCTCCCGGTCGGCGATCCAGGCGCGCAGCTGCGCGGCGATTTCGGCGCGCTCGTCGGGAATAATCTTGCGCCCGGCAAGAGTGTGGCCCGCGTCCCGCAACCGGTCCACCAGCACCTGGCCGGAGCGGTCATCCTCCATTTTGCGGCTGTCCGACACCGTCAGCACCGCAATACGGACCGGGATGAATTCCATGCTTTCGTCAATCCGGGACATTTCACGCCCTCTCCATAATCGCCAGCCGTACGGCCAGCCCTGCAAAAATTCCGGCCGAAACCCGGCCCAGCCAGCGCGCGAACACCGGCGATCCGGTCAACCGCTGCCCGGCCTGACCGGCAAAAACACCAATCAGCCCGTTGATAAAGAAACCACCCACGGCCAGGATCAACCCGAAGACCAGGAACTGCCCCAGCACCGGGCCGGCCTCGGGTTTCACAAATTGCGGCACAAAGGCCAGCACAAACAGGATCACCTTGGGATTGGTCAGATT
Source organism: Leisingera sp. MMG026 (assembly GCF_021654205.1). Lineage (NCBI taxonomy): Bacteria > Pseudomonadati > Pseudomonadota > Alphaproteobacteria > Rhodobacterales > Roseobacteraceae > Leisingera > Leisingera sp. MMG026. Next base: position 103,211 of record NZ_JAKFZM010000011.1, read on the forward strand.
GACCAGCAGCGCGCTGCGAAAAGCGCCGGCCCCGCGCCGCTGCGGCAGCCCCTCCGCCGCCAGCCCCCCGTGCAAGGCGCCCCAGGCCAGATACAGCAGATAGGCCACACCCGCCCAGCGGATCAGATCAAACAGCGCAGGCATCGCGGAAACCACCGCACCCAGCCCTAGCCCCGCCAAGGAGACATGCACCATGCTGCCCGCGGAGATCCCGGCACTTGCCGCCACCGCCGCCCGGCGCCCCGAGCGCAGCCCCTGGCCAAGACAGAACATCATGTCCGCGCCCGGTGTCAGGTTCAGCGCCAGCGCTGCCGGGATGAAGGCGAGCAAAGTTACCGCATCAATCAAGGCTGCACCTCAAACCAGCTCACCAAAGGGCCCAGATTGGCCACCCGCGTCCTGCCTATGCTGCCGCGAAAGCCCCAGCAATCATGCACATGGCCGCAGAGCAGCAATTGCGGCCGGATCCGCTCCGCCGCTGCCCGGACCGCCATGGAGCCGACGGACAGCCCGCCCGAGGTCACGTCCCCCAGCCCCTTGGGCGGTGAATGGGAGATCAGAATATCCGCATGATCACAGGCAGCCAGCATCGCTGCCGCCTGAACTTCGCTTAGGTCGCAAGACCAGCTGCCAAAAGGTGTTTCAGGCACGCCATAGCCCAGGCCGAACAGACGCAGCCCCTCAAAATCAACGCCCTCGCCATGCAGCACGGTTGTTCCGGGAAACTCTGCTGCACGCAACTCACCAGCGCTTTCACCATTGCCGGGCACCGCCACCATCGGCGCCTTCAACCCGGCCAGCATCGCCACGGCCCGGTCCAGTCCCTGGCGCATATTGCAAAAATCACCTGCACCAATCACCAGATCAGCACCCGCGCTGGCCGCCACGATTTCCACCGCGTGGCTGCTTGAAAGATGCAGATCTGAAAACGCGAGAATCTTCATGCGGCTCCTCCTCCGTCAGGACAGGGCGCCCAGCCGTGCCTTCAGCTCAAGAAGATCACCCCAGGCCTGCCGCTTCTGCTGCGGCTGGCGCAACAGATAGGCGGGGTGGAACATCGGCAGCACCGGCTTGCCCCAGGCCTGATCCCATTGCCCACGCAGCCGGGTAATGCCGCGTTTGCCCAGCACTGCCTGGCAGCTGATATTGCCCATCAAGACCAGAATATCCGGCTCTGCCAGCGCCACATGCCGCTCCAGAAACGGCGCCAGCATGGCGATCTCGGCCGGCAGCGGATCGCGGTTCTGCGGCGGCCGCCAGGGCAGCACATTGGTGATATAGACGCTCTCGGCACGTGAAAGACCGATGGCCTCCAGCATCTTGTCCAGAAGCTGACCGGCGCGGCCCGTAAACGGTTTGCCCTGCAGATCCTCATCCCGGCCCGGCGCCTCGCCGATGATCATCACCCGTGCGCCGGCCTGCCCGTCCGAGAACACCAGATTACGCGCGCCGCGTTTCAGGTCACAATGGCTGAAACCCTCCAAGGCATCGCGCAAGGCCGGCAGCGAAGCCGCCCCCTTGGCGGCCTTCTGTGCCACATCAACAGGGTCCGCTTCCTTAGGCTTGGGCGGCGGCGCAGGGGCGGCGCCCGGTTTCGGCTTCGGCGCAGACTGCTCCAGCGCATAGCGGTCCACTGGCGCATCGCAAAGCGCCTCGGTTGCGCCAAGCTCCGCCTGCCACTCCAACAGCGCCCGGGCGCTCCAGTAATCCAATGCCGATTCCATTCGCTCAAGCTACTCTGCCCGCCGCCCAAGCGGAACACCTCTCCGCGGCCATCTTGTAAATTCAAGTCTTTCATCTTTTCAGAAATACTCCGGGGAGCGCGAGGGGCCGGCCCCTCGCCTGCGCAACGCCTGCCTCCGCCGCAACGCCTTGCCGCACGCGTGCACCCCGCCTATAAGAACCCGCAAATCAAGCGGAGCTGCCCCATATGTCCTTCGAACACCGCCACCTGCTTGGCATCGAACCGCTGACACCGCATGAGATCACCGCGATTCTTGATCTTGCCGATGAATATGTTGCCCTGAACCGCCGGCCCGAGAAGCATTCCGACGTGCTGGCGGGGCTTACTCAGATCAACATGTTCTTCGAGAATTCCACCCGTACCCAAGCGAGTTTCGAGCTGGCAGGCAAGCGGCTGGGCGCTGATGTCATGAATATGGCGATGCAGGCCTCCTCGATCAAAAAGGGCGAGACCCTGATCGACACCGCGATGACGCTGAATGCGATGCACCCGGACCTTCTGGTGGTGCGGCATCCGCATTCCGGCGCGGTGGATCTCTTGGCGCAGAAGGTGAACTGCGCGGTGCTGAATGCCGGCGACGGCAAGCACGAGCATCCAACCCAGGCGCTGCTGGACGCGCTCACTATCCGCCGCTCCAAAGGCCGGCTGCACCGGCTGAACATCGCGATCTGCGGCGACATTGCCCATTCCCGCGTGGCCCGATCCAACCTGATCTTGCTGGGCAAAATGGAAAACCGCATCCGCCTCATTGGCCCGCCGACGCTGGTTCCCGGCCAGCTCGCCGAATTCGGCGCCGAGATCTATGACGACATGCGCGAAGGCCTTAAGGACGTTGATGTGGTGATGATGCTGCGGCTGCAGAAAGAGCGCATGGACGGCGGCTTCATCCCGTCCGAACGTGAATACTACCATCGTTACGGGCTCGACGCCGACAAGCTGTCGCAGGCCAAACCCGACGCCATCATCATGCATCCCGGCCCGATGAACCGCGGAGTTGAAATCGACGGAACGCTCGCCGACGACATCAACCGTTCAGTCATTCAGGAGCAGGTCGAGATGGGGGTCGCAGTGCGGATGGCGGCAATGGACCTGCTGGCCCGCAACCTGCGCGCCGAACGTCAGGCGAAAGCGGGCTGAACAGGTGGAGGGCGTAATCCATATCCCGGCAGGCGAACGCGGCGTGATCCGGCTGTTTGCACTCGACATGCGGCCTGAGCAGGCGACGTTCCTGAAGGAACCCGGCGCGCTGGCGCAGGTGCTGGGGATCGAGGTGCTGGACATGGATCAGGTGGAGATCTTTCCGGTCTCCGACCTGGAAGACATCGGCCTGACCGGTTACCTCACCGAAGGCTGCGGTGTGCCGCGGACGCAGGTCGAGGAAGACCGCGAAATGCTGGACGCGCTGGATGGCCATGTGCTGCTGATCCGTTCACGCGCCTTTGACGGTGCCGAAACCCGGCTGACCCCGGCAGAGCAGATCACCCTGGTGGGCACATACGGCGAGCGGCAGACCAATTGGAGCGCCCCGCCCGCAACCGCCGAAAGCGCCAAGCCCAATTCCGCCCAGAAACTTTCCCCGCGGCAGGCGCGCACCCAAGCCCGCCGTATCGGCGCTGCTTTGTTTGCTGTGGTGATGCTGCTGGCCGCACTGCTTGTCTGGGCATTGACGGTTTGATGGCTCAGACCGAATTCAAACCGGACCGCAGCGCCTATGTCCGCGCTCACGCCTGGATGGCGGCGATCGGCATGGGCGGCGCCATGGCGGTTCTGTGGTTCCTGGACAGCCCGCATATCTGGACTGGCGCTGTTGGCGGCCTGGCCGCCATCGCCCTGCGCGGCTGGTATATGGCCAGCGAGGAGCTGGCGGTGGTCTGGATCCTGACGGATACGGCCCTTACCGGCCCAGCGGAACGCAATATCCTGCTATCCCAAATCGAGACCACCCGCACCATGGGCAGCTATGTGCAGGTGATCACCAGGACCGGCGACAAACACTTGATCAAATACCAGGCCAACCCGGCTGCAACGCTTCACGCAATTGAAAGAGCCAAGGCATGACCACTCTCTTCACCAACGCCCGCCTGATTGATCCTGAGGCAGGCACCGATGCGCCTGGTGCGGTGCTGGTGCAGAACGGGCGGATCGCGGCAATTGAAAAGAATGCCGGCGATCCTGACCGGTTGCTGCGCGCGCACAACATCAGGCCGGAGGACGCGGTCCGTCAGGATTGCGGCGGCAAATGCCTGGCGCCAGGCATCGTCGACATCGGCGTCAAGGTCTGCGAGCCGGGCGAGCGGCACAAGGAAAGCTACAAATCCGCAGGACTTGCTGCGGCAGCGGGCGGCGTCACCACCATTGTCACCCGTCCTGACACGGCACCTGCCATCGACAGCCCGGAAACACTGGAATTCGTCACCCGCCGCGCCCAGGCGGATACGCCAGTGAATGTGCTGCCGATGGCGGCGCTGACCAAAGGGCGCGCAGGGCGTGAAATGACCGAGATCGGCTTCCTGATGGATGCCGGCGCGGTGGCGTTTTCCGATTGCGACCATGTGACCGGCAATACCAAGGTCTTTCAGCGTGCGCTGACCTATGCCCGCTCCTGCGGCGCCTTGGTCATTGCCCACCCGCAGGAACCAGTGCTGAGCGCCGGAGCGGCTGCAACCTCCGGCAAATTCGCCGCGCTTTATGGCCTGCCGGCCGTGTCGCCAATGGCCGAGCGGATGGGGTTGGACCGCGATATCGCGCTGCTGGAAATGACAGGTGCCAAGTATCATGCAGACCAGATCACCACAGCCCGCGCCCTGCCCGCGCTGGAACGTGCCAAGGGCAACGGGCTGGATATCACCGCGGGCACGTCAATCCACCACCTGACCCTGAATGAGCTGGACGTGGCCGGCTACCGCAGCTTTTTCAAGGTAAAGCCGCCGCTGCGGTCTGAGGACGACCGGCTGGCCGTTGTGGAAGCGGTGCGCACAGGCCTGATCGATATCATTTCCTCGATGCACACACCGCAGGACGAAGAAAGCAAACGGCTGCCGTTTGAAGAAGCCGCCGCCGGTGCTGTCGCACTGGAAACCCTGCTGCCCGCGGCGCTGCGGTTGTATCATGCCGAACTGCTGGACCTGCCCACCCTGTTCCGCGCTATGTCGCTGAACCCGGCTAAACGGCTGGGGCTGGACAGCGGCCGCCTGGCCAAGGGCGCGCCTGCGGATCTGGTCTTGTTCGATCCGGACGTGCCGTTTGTGCTGGACCGTTTCAAACTGCGCTCGAAATCGCAGAACACGCCATTTGACACCCAGCGGATGCAGGGGCGGGTTGAGGCCACATATGTCGCGGGTGAGCCCGTCTACCGGAGGGACTGATGCCTGTTCTGGAAAGCTCTGCCGCCGTTCTGATCCTGTGGGCGGTGATTGGCTACGGCCTGGGGTCGGTGCCCTTTGGCATGGTCGTCACCAAGGCATTCGGGCTGGGCAACCTGCGTGAAATCGGCTCCGGCAATATCGGCACCACCAATGTCCTGCGCACTGGAAGCAAAGCCGCCGCGGCACTGACACTGATCCTGGATGGCGGCAAGGGCGCGGCGGCGGTGCTACTGGCCCGCTCCCTGGCCGGCGAGGATGCGGCGCAAGCGGCTGGGCTGATGGCCTTTCTGGGCCATTGCTTCCCGGTCTGGCTGGGGTTCAAGGGCGGCAAAGGGGTTGCTACTTTCCTGGGCCTGATGCTGGCGCTGGCCTGGCCGGTTGGCATTGCCTGCTGCCTGACCTGGCTGGCAGCAGCGGCAGCCAGCCGGATATCCTCAATGGGAGCGCTGGTTTCGGCGGCCTCAGGCGCTGTTTGGGCATTGGTGCTGGGCTTTCAGCCTGTGGCGGTGCTGGCGGTGCTGCTGGCGGCAGTGGTTTTCATCCGCCACGCGGCCAATATCGCGCGATTGCGTGCAGGCACCGAACCGCGGATCGGCCAGAAGTGAGCCGTGGCTGGCCGGACGCGTTTCTGGCCGCCTTTGATGCGCTGCCTTTGGGTGCCTTTTACGGTTCTGCGGCTGGGCGGCATTACGCAGTAACCCGCCAGGATCTGGCCGGCGGCAAGGCTCAGAAGCTGGTAGCCCATGAACGCGGCGGCAGGGATTACATCAGCCTCAACCTGTACCGGCTGGCTTTTGGCGCGCAGCTGAAGCCCTGGGAAGTGCCCAAGGAAAAAGTGATCCGCTTTGTGCTCGCGCTTCAGGTCACGGAATAAGCCGTTCCAGCGCACGGCCATTGCCCCAGGTGCCGTGCAGTTCGCCGCTGGGCATCCGCACATAGACCACCGGATGGGTCTGGCCCCAGTTCACCCAGATCACATCGCCATTGCGCGAACCGCTGCCGGAATAGGATTGCCCGGCAATCTGCCACTGCATGTCCACGGTCCCGCCATTGTCCTGAATCTGCACGGTTCCGGAATAAGCGCTGCCGTCGGGATTGCGCCCTTCGGCCCGGTAAACACCACTGACGTCTTGCGCGCTGGCCGGGACTGCGAAAAGAGTAAAAGCCGTCAGCCCGCTCAGAACCGCGCGGCGGCTGGGTAATCCACGTGTCATTGTTGTCTCCATATTGTCTGCGGCCACTTTGCCTGCCGGCGGCGGTGCTGTCACCCGTTCTGCGCATGAATGCACAGAGGGCCAACGTCTGATGCACATTCAAATTGAGTTGTTTTGAACGTGATCGCCCGGCGTTCCACATCAGTGCCGTGACCCGCAGCATACCGCGGCACGTATTATGGAACACCAGCCGGGCGCAAATTCGCTGCAGTCCCGGCCGGCATTGAAAGGACGGGATCCATGAACAAAGTAAAAGCTCTGGTGAGCGGTGTGGCGCTTTCGGTTGCTCTGGCGACTTCTGCTATGGCTGCCGGTGTAGAACTCAACGCCTCCTCAACCGGCCTTGCGCTGCAGGGGTACGACCCGGTTGCGTATTTCACCGTTGGGGAACCGACCCCGGGCAACTGGAAAATCACCGCGCTCCACAATGACGCGATGTACCGGTTCGCCTCGGAAGAAAACAAAGCTGAATTTGAAAAGAATCCGGAAGCCTACCTGCCGGCCTATGGCGGCTACTGCGCCTTTGGCGCCGCCATGGGCTTTAAATTCGACGGCGATCCGACGCTTTGGAAAATCGTCGACGACAAGCTGTATTTGAACCTCGCCAAAGACATTCAGACCCGCTGGGAAGGCGACATCCCAGGTTTCATCGAGAAGGCCGATGTGAACTGGGAAGATATCGAAGACAAAGGTCCGGCGGCATTGCAGCAGTAACCCATTATCCACCACTCACAAGCGAACAGCCGGCGGCGGGGCAACCTGCCGCCGGTATTTCTTTGACTTGACACGGCTCAGGTTTTCCAATTTTCTGTCATTACAGAAATTTCAGGATCCTGTGATGAAACTGACCGCCGCAATGCAGAACTTTATCCTTCACTGGGGCGAGATGGGTTCCCGCTGGGGGGTGAACCGGTCGGTGGCGCAGATCCACGCGCTGCTGCATATCTCCAATGAACCAATGACCGCGGACGAGATTTGCGAGGTGCTGGGGCTGGCGCGCTCAAACGTGTCCAACGGGTTGAAGGAGCTGCAGGCGCAGGGGCTGGTCAAGGCCAGCCGCCAGCTGGGCGACCGGCGCGATCACTTCACCTCGATCCGCGACATGTTCGACCTCGTCGATGCGGTGATTGCCGCGCGGCGCGAGCGCGAGTTTGCCCCCACCCTTCGGGCGCTGGCCGGCGTGATGAAAGAGGCCGAGGCCGACAACACCCCCAAGGCGGTCAAAGACCGCATGGGCGAGACCCTGCGGGTGATGCGGATGTTTGACGACTGGTACGCGGATTTCTCCCGCCTGCCCCGGTCGGTGCATCTGGCTGTGCTGAAGCTGGGCGCCAAGGTGGCGCGTTTCCTGCCCGGTGTGAAGAAGCAGGAGTAAATGCGGGCTGGGAACGCCCCCCTGGTCAAAAAAAGATTTGCGAGGTGATTTCTCTAATGACAGGAATAACTGCAACTAACGGCGCCAAAGCTCTGTCCGCTGTGAACCCGCCTGACGCTCTGGACACCTTGTGCGCGGCATCTTTTGTTGCTGCGTCCCTCCAGGCAAAGGAGGCTGCCATGCACCCGCCTGTTTCCCGTGAAGCCGCGCCGCGCACTGTCATCTGGCAGGATCTGCTGCCGGTCACCCGCCTCCAGCGCTGGGGAGAGCTGACCCTGCCGCTGCCCTGGCTGGCGCTGTCCTGGGGGCTGTATGCCTCCGCTCTTTGGCCATTGGGTGCCGGGGCCAGCTTCATGTTTTTCCTCTGTGCGCTGCGGCTTAATCATGAGGCGATCCACGGCAATCTTGGCCTGCAGCGGCGCGGAGACATTGCAGTTCTGCATATCCTCAGCGCGCTGATGTGCGGCTGCAACTGCTCGGTCGCGTGGAGCCATATGCAGCATCACCGCCACGCGATGGGCCCAGGTGATATCGAGGGGCATTGCGGGCATATGAACGTCGGCGAAGTGCTGCGCTACGGGCCGCGCTTTCCGTTTGACCTGATCCGCGCCTGCTGGGCGCAGGGCGGTAAAAAATGGCGGCGGCGGATACTGCGGGACGGGATCTGCGTTGCGATGCTGGCCGGGCTGATCCTGTGGAGCGGCCAGCAGTTTCTGCTGCTGCATCTGGCCGCAATGGGCGCGGCCCAATGCATGACCGCGTTTTTTGCAGTGTGGATCACCCATCAAGGCACCGGAAACTCGGGCCTGGCAGCCCGTAGCCAGCGCGGGTTTCTCGCCAAGGCCGCCTATCTGATGCTTTTTCACCGTGAACACCACCTGTTCCCGAAAGTGCCCGTCAGCCGCCTGCCTGAACTGGCTGCACGGCTGGACACCCAAGTGCCCGGCTACGCCGCAAGCCGCCAGCCGGTGGTGCCCTGGCTGGACCCGTGCAGCCGTTAAAACCGGCCTGCCGACTTCACCTGATTCCGGCCGCCGTGCTTGGCTGCATAAAGCGCTTCATCCGCCTCGCGCAGCACTGCCTCCACCGTCCGGCTGCCGTCGTGATAGCCAAGCCCGATAGATACCGAGCACAGAAGGCGTTCCGCTCCAACAGACAGGGCCTGCGCACCAATGGCTTGGCGGATCTCCTCGGCCTTTTGCATTGCGGTCTTCAGAGAAACATCCGGCAAGCACGCAACAAATTCCTCGCCGCCAAAGCGGGCCGCGATTCCTCCGGGCTGAACTCCCTCTTTCAACACGCCCGCCACAAACCGGATAACCTCGTCGCCGGCCTGATGCCCATATGTGTCATTGACCAGTTTGAACCGGTCGATATCCGCCAGCAGAAAGCTGCCCTGAAAATCATTGCCCAGCCCGGCGATCAGCCGGAAGAAGTGATCGCGGCTGTACAGCGACGTCATCTGATCATGCGCCGCCAGTTTCAGCAGCTTCTCATTCAGAATGTGGATTTCCAGCAGCCGGCACGACGCCCAATACGAGGCAACGGGTGCGATAAGCAACGGGGCCAGCGTCGAAGGCACCAAGGCAGCCCGGCTCAGCCCATCAGGCGCAGTCAGACCGGTCACTATCCAGGACACGGCCAGGGAAACAACAGTCACACAGGCAACAAAAAACCATTTCTGGCTGCTATTTCTGATTGCCAGCATGAAGTCCCCGAAACTATCCCCAAGGATCATTCTGGTGCAATTTTTTGCCGAAAGACAATATATCAAAAGTATAGGCGGCCCGCCGGGGCCGCCTGTGCAGATCAATAGGCAAACTCGCCATAGATCCGGCTGAGGTCTTCGTCCCAGGCACCGTTATAGCGCGCCAGCAGCTCATCCGCCGGAACTTTGCCGCTGTCGAGGCTGTCCTTCAGAGCGTTCAGGAAGTGGGTCTCATCCGGCACCAGCCCGCCGGCGCCGGGCTTCTGCCGGGCTTTCAGACCGCTTTCCGAGATGGCGACTGCTTCGCGCGCCAGTTCATGCATGTCGATGCCGCCGACCTTGGCCTGCAGCCCCTGTTCTGAGGCCGCCACGCGCAGGGCATCACGGGTTTCAGCGTCCCAGCCCTTGACCAGATCCCAAGCGGCGTCCAGCGCCGATTGGTCATAGGTGAGGCCGACCCAGAAAGCAGGCAGCGCACACAAACGCCGCCACGGACCGCCATCGGCGCCGCGCATTTCGATGAATTTCTTCACCCGGGCCTCGGGGAAAACGGTGGTGAGGTGATCGGCCCAATCACTAAGCGTCGGTGTTTCACCGGGCAGCGCCGGCAGCTCCCCCTTCAGGAAGTCGCGGAACGACATGCCCAGCGCGTTCACATATTCGCCGTTGCGGTAGACAAAATACATCGGCACATCGAGCGCATATTGCACCCAGGCCTCGAACCCGAAGCCCTCGTCGAACACAAACGGCAGCATGCCGGTGCGGTCGGCGTCCAGATCGCGCCAGACCCGGGCGCGCCAGGATTTATGGCCGTTGGGTTTGCCGTCGAGGAACGGTGAATTGGCAAACAGCGCGGTTGCCACCGGCTGCAGCGCCAGTGCAACACGCATCTTCTGCACCATGTCAGCCTCGGACTCGAAATCGAGGTTCACCTGCACGGTGCAGGTGCGGCGCATCATGGTGGTGCCCATGGTGCCGACCTTTTGCATGTAGCCGTCCATCAGTTTGTAACGGCCCTTGGGCATCAGCGGCATGTCTTCATGGCGCCACACAGGGGCGGCGCCCAGGCCGATAAAGCCGACACCGATCTTGTCGGCAATGTCCTTCACGTCGCGCAGGTGGGCGTTTACCTCGTCGCAGGTCTCGTGGATGGTTTCCAAAGGCGCACCGGAAAGTTCCAGCTGCCCGCCCGGCTCCAGCGAGATATTGGCACCGTCCTTGGTCAGGCCGATGAGGTTACCGCCTTCGGTCAAGGGTGCCCAGCCGTGGCCGTCGCGCAGGCCTGTCAGCACCGCCAGGATCGAGCGTTCGCCCTCATAGGGCAGCGGCTTCAGCGTATCTTTGCAGAAGCCGAACTTCTCATGCTCGGTGCCGATGCGCCAGTCTTCCTTGGGCTTGCAGCCGTCGGCAAGATATTCGGCAAGCTGTTCGTGGCGTTCGATCGGTCCGCCGCCGGACTGGGGAATGGACATGCCTGGCACTCCGTCCTGTTAGGTCTGTCATGAAGGGTCAGTCGTGGGCGGAATCACCGCCGGTGTCAATGCAGGCGCTGATGTTCGGGCCGGCTGGAGGAGCGCTCCCAGATCACGACCTGGTGAGGGCCGCGGCGGCGCAGTTCGGTCAGCATCCGTTCGGTCTTAAGCCCCGGCAAAGCAGCAAAGACGTCAAACAGCGCCTCGTAACCTTCGGCATTCACCGGGATTGCCAGCGGAGCCTGGCCAGGTTGCTCCAGCAGCCAGTGCGGCGGTTTTGAGGATTGATCCAGCGCCAGCCGCTCCAGTTCGGACGCCGCTACGGCACCACCGGTGAGCGGCCCGAAATAGGCGATCTGCCCTTCGTCGACCTGAACGACGCCGGGTCCACTGGTGCCGCGCCGGAAGCGCATCCGCTGCGCGCCGATAACAGCTGTCACAAGACCGGTGGCCACAAAGGCCCAGCCGGTGATCGCGGTGAAACCAGCTTCGGAGAAGGCCCATTTCAGCCCCAGCAGGAACATCAGTCCCGCAGCAAGGACCTCGCGCCATTGCCAAAGGGCGGCGCGGGCTTCGGGGCGGATGAAACTCATGTGTCTCGCCTCTAAAAAACGTTCGGCAGGCGAAGCTGCCTGCCCTGCCCTTCTTATTTGTGGCGCCGGGACAACGGATGCAATGGCCGACAGGCTGATTGCAGACCGCTGTGTCATTCTAGGTGTCACTGACACCAGCAGTTCAGCCTTCCGTCGGCTCGGAATCTCCACGCCGCCTTCCATGTTAACACGAACCAGTTTCGAGGGTCTAAGGGAAGACAAAGATGGTTAGCGCTTTGCCAGCCTGAACTTCTAGAAGTTACTCATCCTGGCACATCCAGAAAATGGCGCTTGAATGGCCTCAAACTCCATAAGCGTACAATCCAGCAGCAGCTCCAGGCCTCCAGCAGTCTTGCGGAAAAGCTTGCCGCCTTCGCATTCGTACTGCTGCAGCAACTCAGGAATTTTCCCGCGTTTCACTTCGATAGTTTGGGCGAGTTCTTCCCGCTCATAACCGGTCAAACCAATTCCCCGCGGGCGGTATGCATGCGCCCAATTTTGGAATTGCCGGTTCAAGACCAGTCCACTTTCAAGCAAAATTTCATCGCGGTCATCGACAATATGCTTGAAAGTCACCACTCGCTTGTCGAGAAAGTATCCCCCTGTGTCGTACGCAGTTAACTCAGGGAAAAACTCCAACGCTGTGAAATATGGAGGGCGGCTAACGGCAGAGAATAGATGCGGTGTGCCTTTTTGCATTGCGCTGTAAATGAAATATTCGCCATCAGGCGATAACGCACAATCAAATCCGTACACTCTTGTTTTCACCCACTGCCCTGGCACAATCTTGTCGCCATTTGTATCCCAGGAAATCAACCGGCGCAGGCTGCTGCTTGCCCGGTAAAGGATTACGGCTGTAGAGTTCTCCGCAGCAAAAAACAGGTGCAATTCGCGGTGCGGTTTGTCCATCACCAATCTCCCAGCACCTGTTGCCAAAGTGTCATCGCCGCAACTGCCGCCGTGTCGGCCCGCAGAATGCGGGGGCCAAGGCTGACCACATGGGACTGCGGATGATTGTGCAGCCGTTTTCGCTCTGTTTCCGAAAACCCGCCCTCAGGGCCTATCAGAATGGCCCAGGGCGCACCCTTTTGGGTCTCTGCCGCCAGTTGCAGCGCGTTGCCCACCTCGGCCTCATCGCAGAACATCAGTTGGCGCCCGGCGGGCCATTGGTCCAGCAGGCGCGAGAGCTTCTGCAGCTCAGCCACCTCCGGCACATAGGTGCCGCCGCATTGTTCCGCTGCCTCCACCGCATGGGCCTGCAGCCGGTCCCGGCGGATGCGTTCGGAATTAGTAAAATCGGTCTGCACCGGCAAGATACCGGCGGCGCCCATCTCAGCAGCCTTCTCAACAATGAAATCGGTGCGCGCCTTCTTGATCGGCGCAAACATCAGCCACAGGTCCGGCGGCATATGCAGCGGCTTGGTCTGCTGCTGGCACACAAGCGTACCGCCGCGCTTTCCCGCCTCGGCGACCTCGGCCAGCCACTCGCCGTCCTGGCCGTTGAACAGTGCCACAGCAGCCCCTGCCGCTTGCCGCATCACCCCGAACAGGTAATGCGCCTGATCACGATCCAAGGGAACCGATTGCCCTGCCCCCAAAGGGTGCTCTACATACAGTCTGATTTTTGCACTCATGGGGTCCTACATATGCAAGGCCAGAAGCCAGCGCCAGAGGGTCAGGTCGCGGATGCGGTCCGGGGAAACTGGGTCGACACCTATGCGCCGGAGTGGACGCGGCCCTATTTGCGCCTATCGCGCGCCGACCGTCCGATTGGCACCTGGTTGCTGCTGATCCCTTGCTGGTGGGGGCTGGCGCTGGCCATTCTGTCGGATCAGAGCCCGCGCTGGCAGGACCTGTGGATCGCCATCGGCTGCGCAGCGGGCGCTTGGCTGATGCGCGGCGCTGGCTGCACCTGGAATGACATCACCGACCGCAATTTCGACGGCCAGGTAGAGCGCACACGTTCGCGCCCGATCCCCTCGGGCCAGGTCACGGTCAAGGGCGCGCTGGCCTGGATGGGGCTGCAATGCCTGGCGGGCCTGTTGATCCTTTTGACCTTCAACCAGGCGGCCATTGCCATGGGCATCCTGTCACTGCTGCCTGTCACTGTGTACCCCTTTGCCAAACGGTTCACCTGGTGGCCGCAGGTGTTTCTGGGGCTGGCTTTCAACTGGGGCGCCATGCTGGCCTGGGTGGCGCATACCGGCACCCTCGGCTGGCCGCCGGTGCTGCTGTATCTGGCGGGCATCGCCTGGACGCTGTTTTATGATACCATCTATGCCCATCAGGACACCGAGGACGACGCGCTGATCGGGGTGAAATCCACCGCCCGGCTGTTCGGCACGCAATCCCCGATGTGGCTGCGCCGGTTTATCGTCGCCTTTGTCAGCCTGATGGCGCTGGCGGTGATCCTGGCAGTGCAAGACAGCGCCTCGGTGCTGGCGCTGGTGCTGGCGCTGGCGGCACCTTGGGCGATGGGCTGGCACCTGACCTGGCAACTGCGCGCCTTTGACGCGGAAAACACGCAAAGACTCTTGCAGTTGTTCCGTCTCAACCGTGATACCGGCCTGATTCCGCTGATCTTCTTTGTGCTGGCCATGTTCGTGTGATTGAACCGCAGCCGCGCGCAGGGTAAGAGCCTGTAACGCAAACTGGGAAAATGCTGCCATATGCGCCTGTCTAAGCTGTTGATCCCGGGTCTGGCCTTTGCTGCTGCTGCCGGGCTGAGTCTTGTTGCCGCCGGATTTGCCGTCACCGCGGTGGAACGGAGCACAGAAACAGGTGTGCGCCGGGCGTTGGATGATGGCGGTTACACTTGGGCTGAGGTGACTGCGGACGGTTTGCAGGTGCTGCTGGAAGGCACCGCCCCTGATGAGGCCACCCGGTTCTCGGTCAAATCACTGGCCGGCACGGTTGTCGATGCGGCGCGGATCGTTGATGGCATGGATGTGCCGCCCGCCGATGGCCTGGCACCGCCGCGGTTTTCTGCCGAAATTCTACGCAATGACAGCGGCATCTCGATTATCGGGCTGATCCCCGCAGGCTCCGGCCGCACCGCGCTGGTCAAGGAGCTTGAGACGCTGGCAGGCTCTGAGAACGTGGCAGATCTGCTGGAAACAGCGAAATACACGATCCCTGAAGGCTGGCAGGAGTCTATGCTGTTTGCGGTGGAAGCCCTGAAGCTGCTGCCGCGTGCCAAAATTTCGGTGGCGGCCGGGGATGTCTCGGTCACCGCCATTTCCGACAGCGCGGACGCCAAGGCACGGCTGGAGGAACAGCTTGGCCGCACGGCACCCCCGGGCATGCGGCTGGCACTTGATATCGCCGCACCGCGCCCGGTGATCACCCCCTTCACCCTGCGCTTTCTCTTGGGACCGGACGGCGCAGAATTCGATGCCTGCTCCGCCGAGAGCGAGGAAAGCCGCAGCCGTATTCTGGCCGCCGCCCGCAAGGCCGGGCTGCAGGAGGAGGCGGATTGCGTGATTGGCATGGGCGTGCCCTCTCCCAATTGGGCCCGCGCGGCGGAACTGAGCATTGCAAGCCTGGCCGAACTTGGCGGCGGTACAGTGACCATTGCCAATGCGGATATCACCTTGGCCGCCGCAGAAGGCACCGAAAGCGCGCTGTTCGACCATGTGGCGGGCGAGCTGGAAAACGCCCTGCCCCGGGTCTTTGCGCTGCACGCGGTCCTGCCGGTGCCGGAAACCCGGGACGCCGGCGGCATCCCTGAATTCACCGCGACTCTCAGCCCTGAAGGCCAGGTGCAGCTGCGCGGCCGCCTTACCGATGCGGCGCAGCGCATGGTGGCCGACAGCTATGCCAAGGCGCGGTTCGGGTCGGACAACGTGCACACAGCAGCCCGTGTTGTCGCCGACCTGCCAGCCGATTGGCCGGTGCGGGTGCTGGCAGCGCTGGAAGCGCTCTCCTATTTGCAGCGCGGCGCAGTCACTGTAACGCCCAGCAATCTGGAGCTGCGCGGCATGAGCTACCGCAAGGACGCCCCGGCTGAGATCGCCCGTTTCCTGTCGGCCAAACTGGGCGAGGCCGACACTTACGGCCTCGACATCAGCTATGAAAAGCCGCCCGAACCCAAGGACAAGCCGCTGCCGCCGGAACTGTGCGAAGCGCAGCTTGCCAGCGCCCAAAGCGAGGCCAAGATTGCCTTTGAACCCGGCTCGGCCACCATCGCGGCGCAAAGCACTGGAACCATGGACCGGATCGCCGGCGTTCTTGGCCGCTGCGGACCGGTGCGGCTGGAAATCCAGGGCCATACCGACAGCCAGGGCCGCGAGGCGATGAACCAGAACCTGAGCCAGGCACGGGCCCAGTCGGTGCTGAACGAGCTGCGGGCGCGCCGGGTGGTCACCTCGACCTTTGCCGCCAAAGGCTATGGCGAAAGCGAGCCGATTGCCGACAACGCAACCGAAGACGGCCGCGAATCCAACCGCCGTATTGAATTCAAATTGATCCGCCCTGCGGCCGTGGAAGACGCCGCTGATACGGGCAACGGCGAAGAGGCCGCCGAAAGCGCAGAAGACGCACAGGAGACCACAGAGTAATGAACAGGACAGAGTTCATCATCACCACCGCGATCATCCTGTTCGCGGCCTTTGCCCTGGGCTGGTTCGCCAACTGGCTGGTGCACCGCTTCACCCGGGTGCGGCAAAGCGATGTGGCCGACCTCGACCGGATGAGCCAGGAGCTGCATGAGGCCGAAGAAACCCGCGACCAGGCGATCACCTATTTGCAGCAGCGCGAGGCGGAGCTGACCAACCAGCTGACCCAGACCGAGGCCGAGCTGCGGGCAACAATGGATGGCCTGCGCGAGGCCCGCCGCGAAGCCGAAGAGCTGCGCAACCAGATCCCGCATTGAGGCCGGGGCAGCGGGGCACTCCCGCGCCTGCAGCCCGCGCTGGCTGCGCCAGCACCGTCTGGGCAGGCTTGGGCGTGGCGCCGTGCCGGCGCGCGGCGGTTGCCTTACTGCTCACAGAAAGCCAGAGCGGGCAAGTCTGCCCTCCAAGCCCTGTCTGATGTTTTATGAAACCGGCGTATCCAGGCGAAGCCGTTCGGGATTCGCGGGGCCTGCGGCCCCTGTGACCTGCCGCCATTTGCAACCGGGCTGCGCCGCGCAAGGCGCGGTGCCGGGCCCAACAGGCGGAAATCATCTCCTGATGATTAAACACCTGGCGGGAGCCGCCCCCGTCCAGGTTCGCGGATCACCAGCGTTTCAGCGCATCCTCGTCGGCATCCTTGGCCGCCACCCAGTCCGAGCCGCCGCCGGTCAGGATTTCCCTTTTCCAGAACGGCGCGCGGGACTTCAAATAGTCCATCAGGTATTCCGCCGCCTCAAACGCATCCTTGCGGTGACGGGCGGCGGTTGCGACCATCATGATGCGCTCGCCAGGTTCAAGGCGGCCATGGCGATGGATGACCAGTGCATCCGCCAGCGACCAGCGTTTCACGGCCTCTTCCGCTATAGCCGTCAGCGCCTTTTCGGTCATGCCCGGATAATGTTCGATCTCCATTGCCTGCAACCCGCCCTGATCCGCATCGCGCACCACGCCGGTAAAGGTCACCACGGCGCCGGCGCCCTCGGCGCCGGCCGCAAAGGCGTCGCTTTCGGCACCCAGTTCAAACGGTGCGTCCTGAACCGAGATCCGCATAGCGTCAGCCCCCGGTCATCGGCGGGAAAAAGGCAACCTCGCGCACGCCAGTCAGCGGCGCATCGAAATCAGACAGCTCCTGATCCAAGGCAACACGCAAGGCAGAGAGATCGGCAAAGGCAGCGGCATAGCGGTCTTCACGGGCGCGCAGCTCCTCAACCAGATCCGCAACGGTGGCTGCCGACGTCTCCACCCGCTCGCGCGGCAGGCCGATGCGTTCACGCACCCAGGCGAAATAGAGAATATCCATCAATGAGCCTCCTTCAGATGCGGCATCGCCTTGCGCAAGTAATCAGCGCCAGTGATCAGGGTGAGCGCTGCCGCAATCCACAGCAGCCACAAGCCCAGACGCCCCGTCCAGATCACACCGGCCTCTTTCCAGCGCAGCCCGAACAGATCTTCCAACTCGCCGGCGATGATCTGCGAGTAGATCTGATCATCCATGCCGAATGAGGACATCACCAGATAATGTTCGAAGATGCCTTGCGAAAACAGCGTAGCGATGGCGATCATCTGCGCAGTGGTCTTCCACTTTGCCAGCTTGGTCACTTTCAGCGTGCCGGCCGTGTCGCCCAGATATTCGCGCAAGCCCGAGACAAACACCTCGCGGAACAGGATCACCGTGGCCGGCAGCACCAGCCAGGGGGTCCAGTGTTCAGCAGCATATCCCACCAGGATCATCAGCGCGATCACCACCATCGCCTTGTCGGCAATCGGGTCCAGCATCGCGCCTATCTTGGTTTCCTGCTTCCAGGCCCTTGCCAGGTAGCCGTCGAACCAGTCGGTCACCGCCGCCGTGACAAACAGCAGCAGCGCAAACCAGTCCGCATAGGGACGGGAGAAATACAGAAACATCACGGCCAGGCCAGGCGCTGCGACGAGCCGCATCAGGGTGAGGATATTCGGCAGGGTCCACTTCATGCCGCGCACATTATCCGGCTGTTTCGCAAGAGGAAAGCGGGCTTGATCAAAATTCGGCGATGGCCGGGCCGGGATAGGCCGCAACAGCCGGCGGCACCTGCCCTTTGACACACGCGGGCCGTGCCCCGCTCACCCTATGGACGTATCCAGCAGCGCGCCCTTGGTTTCGCCGTGATGGGTGGAATGGTCAAACTTCCGGTGCACCTCGTTCAACCGGTCCCGGTCGATAAAGATATGATTGTTGATCTCCCGCATCAGGTCTTCCTTGGCCAGTTTCAGCGCCTCCGCCTCGGTATCTGCCAGCCCGGTTCCCTTCAGCTTGTTCAGCTCCTTGGCGATTTTCTCGCATTCCTTCTTGGCCTTATCCACATGCTGCGCTTCATGAACCAGACAGCACGCATAGAACCGGTACCATTCAATCAGCGCCCGCGGCGACAGCCCGCTGACTGACCGTTTCGGGCAGCGCACCGTTGAATGCAGGACCAGCTTCAGCGCCGAGACTTTGGCCTTCACCTCGAACCAGCCCGTTTTCTTTTCGATCTTGGGCTTGCCGTCGGCGGCGTATTTGCCTTTGGCGGTCAGGCATTCCAGCTCAGTGGTGGTCAAAAACGCCACCTTTTTGTTGTCGTTCGGATCCTTCGGCCCTTTGCTTTTTATGCTCTTGGCTATGGCAGGCAGGGTTTTGCCGGACACGGAATAGGTGTCGTAGACAACAGATTTCATGGTCAGGGATACAGGCATAATTCCTCCGGGCAGTAAAAAGGCTGCCCTGCAGATTTAGCACGAAACCGGCCGGCCCCCAAATATCCGCCCCTACCCCTGCGCGTGGAAGTGGTCGTAGATCCGTTCGGCCAGAGCCTCGGATATCCCGTCCACTGCCCTGAGGTCGGCCAGATTGGCACGGCTTACCGCCTTGGCACTGCCAAAATGCGCCAGCAGCGCGCGCTTGCGGGAGGCGCCGACACCCGGCACCTCATCCAGCGGTGTCGCGCTCATCGTTTTGGCCCGTTTGGCGCGGTGGGTGCCGATTGCGAACCTGTGCGCCTCGTCCCGCATCCGCTGGACAAAATACAGCACCGGGTCGTTGCGCTGCAGGGCAAAGGCCCGTTCACCGGTGCGGTAGAATTCCTCCTTGCCGTGGTCGCGATCGACGCCTTTGGCCACCCCTACCATCGGGATGTCCTGCACGCCGTGTTCCGCCATGATCTCGGCCACCGCGGAAACCTGCCCCGCGCCGCCATCGATCAGCAGCAGATCCGGCCACAGGCCCTTATCCCGGTCCGGGTCTTCTTTCAGCAAGCGCGAGAAACGGCGGTTCAGAACTTCCTTCATCATGCCGAAGTCATCGCCCGGCACCAGGTCATCACCCTTGATGTTGAACTTTCGATAGGCGTTTTTCATGAAACCTTCCGGCCCCATAACGATCATGCCCCCCACCGCATTGGTGCCCTGGATGTGGGAGTTGTCGTAGACCTCGATCCGCTGCGGCGGGCCGTCCAGCCCGAACGCCTCGGCCAGCCCGCGCAACAGCTTGGTCTGGGTGGCGCTTTCGGCCATGCGGCGGGCCAGGCTTTCACGGGCATTGCGCACGGCAAAGGCCACCAGTTCGGTCTTTTCGCCGCGCTGAGGCACCAGCAGCTCGACCTTGCGCTCAGCCTTCCCGCCCAGCGCCGCCTCCATCAGGTCGGCGTTTTCAATCGCATCCGACAGGATCAGCTGCCGCGGCGGCTCCTTGTTGCCGTAGAACTGGCCCAGGAAGGCCTCCATAACCTCGGCCGGGCTATTGTCGGCATCGACCCGAGGATAGAAATCCTGGTTGCCCCAGTTCTGGTTGGCCCGGATGAAAAACACCTGCACACAGGCCTGGCCGCCATCCATATGCAGGCCGATCACATCCGCTTCGGCGACGCCGCGCGGGTTGATGCCCTGGCTGGACTGCACCTGGGTCAGCGCCTTGATCCGGTCGCGCAGCGCCGCGGCGCGCTCAAACTCCATTGCCTCGGAGGCCGCCATCATCTGTTCCGCCAGCTCCTCCTGAATCTTGGTCGAACGGCCCGACAGGAACCGCTCAGCGTCGCGCACGCTTTCGGCATACCCCGCCTCGGAAATCAGCCCAGTGCAGGGCGCCGAGCAACGCTTGATCTGATACTGCAGGCAGGGGCGCGTGCGGGCTTCGAACATCGAATCCGAGCAGTTGCGCAGCAGGAACGCCTTTTGCAACTGGTTCAAGGTCCGGTTTACTGCGCCCGCGCTGGCAAAGGGGCCGAAATAGCTGCCCTTCTGCTTGCGCGCCCCGCGGTGTTTTTTGATCTGCGGAAACCCGTGATCCTTGGCGACCAGAATATTGGGGAAGCTTTTATCATCGCGCAGCAGCACGTTGTACTTGGGCTTCAGCTGCTTGATCAGGTTCTGCTCCAGCAGCAGCGCCTCGGTCTCCGTCCGCGTGGTCAGAAACATCATCGAGGTTGTAAGCGCAATCATCCGCTCGATCCGCGGGCTGTTGCCGGGGCGGCTGTAGTTCGACACCCGCGCCTTGAGGTTGCGCGCCTTGCCCACGTAAAGCACCCGGCTGTCGGCATCCAGCATCCGGTAAACCCCGGGCGATGCATCCAGTGTTCTGAGGTAATCCTGGATCACGGCATAGCCGGTTCTTGGCTTTTCGGCGGGCGAATCCACGGTGGGGGCGGCGGGCTGGTCAGTCATGCGTCCAGACATATGATTCCCCGCCCCTGGCTGCAATGTTTGCCTGCCCGGATCAAGAGCAGGGAAATCCACCGAAGCTGTGGGTAACTACGGAGATATCTTTGGGCTATCCCGCCTTTTCCCTTATTATTTGGTGGTTTTGGACGAATGATTAAAAATTAGGCAACTTGATAAGGTTTTGTTTTTATTGGAAACTTTCCGCAGCCCCTGTCAAGGTTTTGAAAACAAAGGCGTTTTTGTAACGCTTCCGTGACGGCAGGTGAACCGGTGCAAAACTTTCGGGGAAAGGGACATTTTGGACCCTGTTTGCGTCACTCCAGCCCGTCGCTGTCCGGGGTTAGCCAGCCCAGATGCTGGCCGCCGTCGGTGCAGATCATCTGCCCGGTGACCGCCTTGGCCTGCAGCAAATAGGACAGGGCCGCAGTGACGTCTTCGGCATCCGCGCCCCGCTGCAGGATTGTGGCTGCGCGCTGGCGGGCAAACTGCTGCTGGCTTTGCCGCGGCCCCTGCAAAGTTGGCCCCGGTCCGATGGCATTGACCCGGATCTGCGGCGCCAGGGCCTGCGCGGCTGTCTGTGTCAGTGTCCACAGCGCAGACTTCGCCAGCGTGTAGCTCATGAATTCAGGTGTCAGTTTGCGCACTCTTTGGTCGATCATGTTGACCGCCAGCCCCCAGGCACGCGGCTCGCCGCCTGCATCCCGCACCAGCGGCACCTGCTGCGCGGCCATCGCCTGCAGCAGCACGAAGGGCGCCCGCAGGTTGCTGTCCAAATGCCGGTCCCAGCTGTTCCGCGTGGCGGTGGGCAGCGTGTCATGCTCAAAAACCGAGGCATTGTTGACCAGGCAAGTGACCGGCCCGCCAAGGGCCTCAGCCGCGCGGGGCAGTAAGGCCTGCGTTTGTCCTTCGTCCAAAAGATCCGCCTGCAGCGCCGCCGCATCCCGCCCCAGGGCGCGGATCTGCCGTGCTGTATCCGCAGCCTCCTGCGCCGAGGACGCAAAATGGACGGCAACGTCATACCCGCGCGCGGCCAGGTCCAGCGCCATCGCCCGGCCCAGCCGCCTGCCCGCTCCGGTCACCAATGCCCGCATCTGCGCCTCCCTGCTGCCGCTGCAGTGACAGAGTTAGAACAGCACGGCCATATAGGCCAGATAGAGCGCCGTAAGAATGACACCCCAGATGCGGGTGATGTCCTGTTTCAGGAAGACAAACGGGATCAGCAGCAGCGAGGCCGCCAGCATCACCCAAAGATCGAACCGCAGGAATTCCGGGTCCACACTGATCGGGCCGATAAAGGTGGCGATGCCAATGATGGCCAGCAGGTTGAACATGTTGGACCCGATCACATTGCCCAGCGCCACATCGGCCTGGCGGCGCATTGCTGCCATGACAGTGGTCGCCAGCTCAGGCAGCGAAGTGCCCACCGCCACCAGGCTCAGGCCGATCACGGTTTCGCTGATCCCGTAGGTGCGGGCAATGATGGTGGCATTGTCGACCAGCAGATCGGCACCCAGCGGCAGGCCGATCAGGCCCAGCAGCAGATAGATGCAGACGCGCCAATAGGGCATGTCCGGATCCGCTTCCTCGATCTCTTCCAGGCCGGCGTCTGCGGCGCAGTTGTTGCCATTGCGCCGGTGATTGCGGGCTTCGTGAAACGCCACGCCCAGCACCCCGGACAGCGCTGCCAGCAGGATCAGGCCGGACCAGACCGTGAAAGTGCCGCAAAAGGCAAGACCGATGAACAGGACCGATGCGGCCAGCATGAAGACATAGTTTTTGCGGGTGTTGCATTCGCTGGTGTGCAAGGCCCGCATCAGCGCGGGAATGCCAAGAACCAGCAGAATGTTGGCAGTGTTGGAGCCGACCACATTGCCCATCGCAATTCCATCAGCGCCCTCATGCACCGCACTGATGGCAATCAGCAATTCCGGCGCCGAGGTGCCAAAGGCCACGATCGTCAGGCTGACAATCAGCGCAGGCACCCCCAGCCGCAGGCTGAGGTTCACCGCCCCGCGCACCAGCGCATCGCCTGCCAGCAGCAGGATCACCAGGCCCAAAGCCGAATACAGCCATGGCATCATTTGCCACGATCTCCTTTTTTGCAGGCACAGGGGCCTTTGCCGATCCGGAAGCGGCCGCAGGAGGGGCAACGCCTGGAATTGATCTGTTTCTGGCCCGGGAAGCGCAGCTTGCCGAACATGGCAAGCACCGCCATCACCACCAGAAAAAGTGCAACAATCTTGAACAGCACGTCAGAGGCCGAAACGCGCGTATTCCGCCCGCTCCTCGATCCCGGCCAGCGCATCCTGTGCGACCTGCATGCCCAAGCGGCTGAGCAGCGGCTTCTTAAGCCCGTAGCGGCGGAAGCGGACCTTGTCGCCGAAACGCTCCTGCATTTTGGGTTTCAGGTGGCCGATGCCGTCGATCAGCCCCAGGTCCAAGGCCCTGCGGGCCAGCCAGATCTCGCCGGTGAACAGGTTTTCCTCGCTGTGCAGCTTGGCGCCGCGGCGGTCTGTGACATGGTCGATGAAATTGGCGTGGATGTCGTTCAGGATCACTTTCAGACGCTGCACATCCTCGGGATCTTCCGGGCGGAACGGATCCAGCATGGATTTGCTCTCCCCGGCAGTATAGACCCGGCGCTCCACGCCCTGGCGGGCCAGCAGCACATGGGCGCCAAAGCCGGCGGAGATCACTCCGACCGAACCCAGCACCGAGCTGGCGTCAGCCCAGATTTCATCCGCGGCAGCGGCCAGCCAATAGCCGCCCGAGGCCGCAACATCCTCGACAAAGGCGTAGACCGGGATGTTCAGTTCTACCGCCAGGCGGCGGATGCGGGCGCCGATCAGCGAGCTTTGCACCGGCGAGCCGCCGGGCGAGTTGATTTCCAGCGCCACCGCGGCGGGTTTACCCTTGCGGAAGGCACGCTCCAGCACCGGTGCCAGGGCCGCATCGCTAAGCGAGCCGCGGCCGGGCATTCCGATAGCGCCATTCAGGCGCACCACTGCCACCAGGGGCTGTCTTTTCAGGAAAGGCAGGCGAAATCTCATGGCGCCGATGTAGAGAGCCGCCCGGGGTGAAACAAGGTGCGCGTCCCGGGGAATTGGCGTGAAATGCAAAATCCGCACAGCCGCGGGCATAAATGCAACGCTGGTTTGCAGCCGGCAAATAAGCCAGGAGGCTCCCGCCCGTCAGGCCGGCTGCTTGCAGCAGCCGCCTTCCCGTTGGGCCGGGCGCCGCGCTGCCGCGCGGCGCAGCGTGCTCTGCCGGTCAATGACGCAACACCCGGCACGCGCAGCGTGCCGGGCCCAACCGGGAGGGCGCCCAACGGGCACCCGCAGCGGGCGGGAGCCTCCCCCGCACCGCATCCAGCCGCCGGATCAGGCCCGGATGCGCCAGCCTGTTTTGAAGATCCACCAGATGACGCCCATACAGGCCAGGGTAAAGCCGCCGATTGCGCAGAGGCTCAGCAATACCGGCACATCCGCCTGGCCGAAGAACGCCCAGCGGAAACCCGATACCAGATAGACCACCGGGTTGAACAGGGTGACGGTCTGCCAGACCGGCGGCAGCATCGAGATCGAATAGAAAGAGCCCCCCAGGAACACCAGCGGCGTCACCACCAGCAGGGGCACTAGCTGCAGCTGCTCAAAATTCCCGGCCCAGATGCCGATAATGAACCCCATCAGCGAGAAGCTGAGGCAGGTCAGCACCAAAAACGCCACCATTGCAATCGGGTGCTGGATGGAGAGATCCACAAACAACGACGCCGTGCACAGGATCACCACGCCGATAAACAGCGACTTGGTTGCCGCCGCCCCGACAAATCCCGCAACCACTTCCAGGAAATTGATCGGCGCCGACAGGATTTCGTAGATGTTGCCGATGAATTTCGGGAAATAGATCCCGAAAGACGCATTGGAGATGCTCTGGGTGATTACCGACAGCATGATCAGCCCCGGCACGATAAAGGCCCCGTAGTCGATCCCGTCAACCTCCTGGATCCGGCTGCCGATGGCGCTGCCGAAGACCACAAAGTAAAGCGATGTGGACAACACCGGCGAGATGAAACTTTGCAGAAAAGTGCGCCAGAACCGCGCCATTTCCGCCTTGTAGATGGTTGCGACCGCTGTCCAGTTCATGCTGCGTCCCCCTGAACGTCGCCGGACGAAGCCCCATCCCCCGAAACAAGCCCGACAAAAATATCTTCCAGGCTGGATTCCCGTGTTTGCACATCCGCCAGCACCAGCCCGGCCTGCGCCACGTCATTCAGCAGCGTGGTGATGCCGGTCCGTTCCGCCCTTGTGTCATAGGTATAGAGCAGCGCACCGCCGCCGTTCACCAGCTGCAATTCATGCTGCGCCAGCGCTTCCGGAATGGTGTCAACCGGCGTGGTCAGCTGCACCTCCAGCTGTTTCTGCCCCATCCGCGCCATCAGCTGTTCCTTCGCCTCGACCAGCAGCAGCTCGCCACCGGTGATCACACCGACCCGGTCGGCAATCGCCTCGGCTTCCTCAATGTAATGTGTCGTCAGGATGATGGTGACGCCGCCGGCCTTCAACTCATCCACGATCGCCCACATGTCCTTGCGCAGTTCCACATCCACGCCCGCCGTCGGCTCATCCAGGAACAGAATGCGCGGATCATGCGCCAGCGCTTTGGCAATCAGCACCCGGCGCTTCATGCCGCCGGACAGCTCCATTACCTTGGCATCCCGTTTTTCCCACAGCGACAGCTTGCGCAGAATATCCTCGATCCGCGCCGGATCGGCAGGCTTGCCGAACAGGCCGCGCGAAAAACTGACCGTGTCATGCACCTTGGCAAAAGGCTCCAGGGTGATTTCCTGCGGCACCAGCCCGATCAGCGAGCGCGCAGCGCGGAATTCGGCCACATTGTCGAAGCCGCCAACACTGACATGGCCCGAGGTCGCGGTGGTGATGCCGCAAATGGTAGAAATCAGGGTCGTCTTGCCCGCACCATTGGGGCCGAGCAGAGCCAGAATCTCACCTTCTTCAATATCAAGCGAGACGCCTTTCAGCGCCTCGAACCCGCCGTCGTAAACTTTGCGCAGGTCGCGGATCGACAGAATGGACGCCATGGTGCCTCCGGCATGTTCTCAAATCCCGGCCACCCTAACGGCGGCCTGCCGACACTGCCAGCCCCCGCCTTGCAGACGCGCCTGTGCGCCTGCGCAGAGCTGATACGGGGATCAGCCGCGGCCCGTCACCTTGCTGAACCAGCCTTTCTTTTCGCCCTCTTCCTGGGTCTCTTCGCCGTCTTCGGTACCCTCTTGCGGCGCCAGATGCGCCTGCAGATTGGCAAAAAACTGATCCGCCATCTTTTTGGCAAAACCGTCGATAATGCGGCTGCCAAGCTGAGCCAGCTTGCCGCCGACCTTGGCCTCAACCTCATAAGACAACAGCGTGCCTGTGTCCGAAGGCGCCAGCGTCACAACCGCCCCGCCTTTGGCAAAGCCGGCCGCGCCGCCTTTGCCTTCACCGGAAATGGTCAGCGTTTCATTCTCTACCAGATCCGACAGGCCGACCTGGCCTTTGAAGGTGGCTTTGACCGGGCCGACTTTTTGCGTGACAGTGGCTTCGAACCCCTCTTGCGGCGTGCCGGTGACCTCTTGCGCGCCGGGCACACATGCCTTCAGCACCTCCGGCGTCAGCAGCGCCGAATAGACGGTTGCGGGATCGGCGGCGATCTCCTTCTGGTCACTCATCTGCATGGGCTTGGCCTCCCTGGCGTATGTTTCCGGTTCCTCTCAGACCTAGCCGCACCGCAGCCCCCTGCCAAGCCGGCATTGGCCCGTGCCCATGATCTGCACCGCTCAGGTCAGATCAGTAGAGCGGTGCAACTGCCGCAGCGTCAACCTTTGCAGTTTTATCTTTACGTCGAGATTTATCCACTATATCTCGACGTAAAGATAAATCAAGGAGCATACAATGAAGATCATCATTTTCGGCGCCACCGGCGATGTGGGCAGTGCAGCCGTAAAGGCCGCAGCACAGCGCGGCCATCAGGTAACGGCCGTGTCGCGCACGCCTTCAGCCCTTGCCGCAATCAGCCCCTTGGTCACTCCGCTGCCGCTGGATCTGCTGACGGATCCGCAGGCCGCGGTCAACGCGGCAGCAGGCCATGATCTGATCATCAGCGCCCTGCGCCCGCCTGCCGGACGTGAAGAGGACCTGATTCCGCTGACCCGCACCGCGGTGCAGGCCGCGCGCCACGCCGGCGTTCCGGCCCTGGTAACAGGCGGCGCGGCCTTGCTGAAGCTGGCGGATGGCAGCGGCCACACAGTGCTGAGCGCACCGGGTTTTCTGCCGGAGGCCTCCCGCCTTATTGCCGAAGCCTGCGCGGCCCAAGACGCCATGCTGGAGCTGGAAACCGGGGTGGAATGGACGTGCCTGCGTCCGCCCGCGCTGCTGACAGAGGGCCCGCTGACCGGCCAATACCAGCTTGGCACCGATACGCTGCTGACAGACGCAGCGGGTGTGTCGCAGATCTCCTTTGCGGATTTCGGCGCCGCGCTGCTGGATCTGGCTGAAAACCCGCGCCCTGCCAGCCAAAGACTGACTGTTGCCTGGGGCGCTCCCGCCCCCGCCCTGGCGGCCGGCTGACGCCGGACCTTGGGCAGCGTTGGGCCGGGCAGCGTGCTGCGCACGCTGCGGTAGCGCAATGGCGGCAACGGCATCTGTGCTTGTCAGACAGTCAGGCCAGGTTTGAATATCTACCAGAATGGCTTGCCGCACAC
>NZ_JAKFZM010000110.1:0-2096 GCF_021654205.1 Leisingera sp. MMG026
GCGCGGCAAGCGCCGCCGGTCCGGCCGCAAGGACGTCCACCACAGCTCGCAGCCCCGCGCAAACCGGCCCAAACGGCAGGTTGTCCACATAAACCCGGCCTTGGGCAGCATCTCCCTCCTTTCACGGGGGCCCGCCGAGCTCCCGCACCCGCTATGATGAAGCCAACAAAGGCCGGAGCAGTTCCCGGCCAGATCAGCAGCATCAAAAAAACGCCCCTGGCACCGGCCCGGGAGCGGCGGGAGACCTCGGCCTATGGCACGGGACCAGAAGAGCTATGTCAATTGCCAGGAGACAGCCTGTCTCTCCGGCACATCTCAGACAAACGGCCGGGCCAACTGCCCGGACCCGCTTCTGCACATCATCCAGCTCCTCGCCCGCCAGGCTGCTCAGGAAGACATCGCGGCACAGAGGAGCCAACCGCCTTCGAAGGAATAAACCATGAATGCAACACCCGGTCTCTGCGCTGCCATCTACGCCCGGTACTCCACAGACAAACAGAAAGACACATCGGTCGAGGACCAGATCCGGCTGTGCCGCCGTCTGTGTGAACAAAAGGGGTGGCAGGTAACGGAAGTTTTCACCGATCACGCGCTCAGCGGCAAGAATGCCCGGCGCCCGGGATACCAGCGCCTGATCCAGGCAGCAGAACGCGGCGGGATCGACCTGATTGCAGCCGAAAGCCTGAACCGGCTGTCGCGGGACATGGCGGATTCCGCAAGCCTGCTGAAGCGCATGAACTTCTTCGGAGTCAAGATCCACACGGCTTCGGAGAATGAACTGGATGACATGAAGGTCGGGGTCGGCGGGCTGGTGTCCACCATGTTCCTCAAGGACTTGGCCCAGAAGACACGGCGCGGGCTGGAGGGGCGCATTGCCAGGGGCAAATCTGCTGGCGGGATTGCCTACGGCTACCGGGTGAAGCGGGAGATCCTGCCCGACGGCACGGTCAGCACCGGCGACCGGGAGATCGAGCCGGACGAGGCCGCCGTCATCACCCGGATCTTCCGGGATTACGCAGACGGCCTTTCCGCGCGCTCAATCGCTGCCGCGCTGAACGCCGAAGCAGTGCCTGCTCCCCAGAGCGGCAAGGGCACCGGAGTCTGGAACCCCTCAACGGTCTCCGGGAACATCAAGCGCGGCACCGGTATCCTGAACAACGAGCTGTACATCGGGCGCCTGGTCTGGAACCGGCTGACCTATGATAGCAACCCGGACACCGGCAAACGCTTGTCACGCCTCAATCCGCCGGAGGACTGGAAGATCGAAGAAGTCCCACAGCTTCGTATTCTGGATGATCAGCTCTGGCAGGCGGTGAAGACGCGCCAGGGGGAAGTGCGGCAAGCGATGAACCCGGCGGGTGTTCTGACGGAACGGCCGAAGCTGGAACGCGCGCGCCGGCCCACGTATCTGCTGTCAGGCCTCCTGCGCTGCGCCTGCTGCGGCGCCAGCTACACGCTGATCAACAAGACGCGCTACGGCTGCGCAGGTGCCCGCAACAAGGGCGCTGCGGTCTGCACTAACCGCGCCACCATCGGCCGGGCAGAAGTGGAAGAGCGGGTGCTTTCCGGGCTGAAGCAGCGCCTCCTGGCACCGGACCTGCTGGCGCAGTTCGCTGAGGAATACCGCAAGGCCTTCAACGACGCCGCCGCGGGGGCCTGCCAGGACCGGCAGAAGGCCGAACACTCCCTCAAAAAGGTGGAGAGCCGGATCGCCAACATCCTGACAGCTATCGAGGACGGCATGTACACCGCCTCGATGAAGGACAAGATG
Source organism: Leisingera sp. MMG026 (assembly GCF_021654205.1). NCBI lineage: Bacteria > Pseudomonadati > Pseudomonadota > Alphaproteobacteria > Rhodobacterales > Roseobacteraceae > Leisingera > Leisingera sp. MMG026. The sequence goes on from NZ_JAKFZM010000110.1 coordinate 1,772, forward strand.
TCGGAACTGGAGAGAGAGAAGGCCCGCCTTGAGGCGGTCATCGCGGACAACCCGGAGCCCCCTGCCCTGCGGCTGCATCCGAGCCTGTCGGCGCGGTTCCGGGAGCTGATCGAGGACCTGGCAGGGTCCCTTAATGCGCCGGAGGTACGGCGGGAGGCGACGGCGTCGCTGCGGGCGCTGATTTCGGCGGTGCGGATGGTTCCGGACACGGATGCGCCGGGCGGCCATCAGCTTGAACTCATTGGGGAATTGGCCGGGATCATGGCATTGGGGAGCCTTGAATCGAAGAAGCCCCCGCTTTTTGCAGGGGCTTGGTCGGAAACGA
>NZ_JAKFZM010000111.1:0-1877 GCF_021654205.1 Leisingera sp. MMG026
CATCAAACCTAGAAACTTGCGGAATGCTCCACTCAAGTTTTTTGGCGAGAAACACATGAAAGCCAGACGCATTTTGCGCCGATCCCGGATCATGCAAGAAAAAATCCTGCCTGTCATTGCCATCCCGCTCGGCGTCCAGCCCCCCCCGCCAAGTTTGAACCAACCTGCGGTCTGTCTCCCCAACCACTTCCCGTTTTATTGAGAAAAGCTCCCCGCGACGATCCTCAAAAGTGACCGCAACATAGGACTGAAGAACGGGAAGCAGTTCGTCGTGAACTTTCTCACGAATTTCCTCTCGCATCGCGAATGGAAGCGGCACATCTAAGGAGGTGCCAAGCGACCTTTCAAATCCCAGTGCGTATAAAAGGGATTGCATTAACGTCGATTTTCCTGAGGAGTTATCAGCCCAAACCACATTCAGGCCACTACTGAAGTCAGCATCTACACCAAATGTCTTATCCTTAGTGTAAGAGCGAAGCCGAATAGCTCTTACTTGTATCATACGCGCACCCTTGACGCTGATAGAACGCTAACTACCAACTGCTCCGTCAAGCCTTTTGCCACTACTTTCAAATACTCTTTCTCTTTCACGAAAACCTCCGGACTTTCGGAAAGCGCCTTTGCTGCCGAAGTACCTGCTTCTGTCAACTTGGCTGTCGTTCGATCATTCGCGACACCCCAGTTGGCAAATCCTTCCGAAACCAAAAAATCCAGAGCACGAGCAAACGCAGGTTCAACCCTTATGGACCACGAGTAAAACCCTTGATCTGCAGCAAGCAGTTTATCCAGGTGATCCCTTGATCTATTCACCCGCATAGCATCGTTGAGCATGTGTAGCTTTGCCAAAGATGCCTTCTTTCCCCGTGAGTAATACAGCATTAAGAGCATTATTGATATACGCCAACCAATTCTCATATCTCCTGATATCGCCTTCGGGCGCCGTTGAAATCTTAGCGTTGCATTTTCACCGACCATGAACCTCTATTGCTCCAGAAAATCCAATGGGCAGTCTAGTAGCCAAGTTCCCAGTTGGCCTTGAGCTAGTGCATTTCGAAACGTGGGGGACAAGTCGGGTAGCGCCTCCTTCAACGTCTCCTGCAATCCTTTGAGCTCACTGTTCAAGAACTCATTGGCAGTACCGCTTTGGTCACCCATCAAAGTCAGTCTCTGCTCTTCCATCGAAATTGTTGTAAACCAAGTATCCCATTGATCTGGATAGTCCTTTTGCAAGTTTTCCGCTGCATTCTGCTTCGTTATGCTGGACAGTATCCAATGCTTTGCTTTGCTTGCCAGAGCCTCCTCACTCGCATGAGGGTAACCTCTTTTGAGCTTTTCCATTACACGATCATATAGTTCGCTTCCCTGCGGCGCTCCCCCAAGATCTTTTTCTGTAGCAACTTTGAGTTTTAGTGGGAGCCCCTTACCCTTAGCTCTAAGAAGATCATACTCGTCGGAAAAGTCTTCAATAGACTTGCCAAGCCCGACAAATGGAGCATTGCAATATCCCAACTGATCGATGGCTTCATCCGAAATTTTCTTTTGAATGTGTCGCAGCACATCCTTATCTTCAAAAAAGGGGCATAATAGTATCCATCGATCAAATTTGAGCGGGCCAACCATGCCCAGTATCTTCTGTTCATACTTTCTTAGTTTCTGAATGTCGGAAGTGGCCTTCTTTTTCATTCCGCTAGCGGCTTTACCGACATCAACCACCTCTTTAGGCGCGTAGCATTGATAAAGACAGCCATCTGTCGTGAAGAACTCTAATCCAGCATCGCCATCCACTTGATCCGGGACGGACTGGACATTTCCAAAGCCATGTTTGAGTGAGACCAGACGCAGAGCAAATTTCTGCCACTCGGTGCCATCCCAAGCTC
>NZ_JAKFZM010000112.1:0-1853 GCF_021654205.1 Leisingera sp. MMG026
GGTTTGATGGATCGGAAGCGCCGCTCTATTTGGAGGCGATGTTTCCGTTGTTCTTTGTTGAACAAAAGCGTGGCTGGTCGATTACGCAAGGTCCATTTCCGACGATGTTTAGGATACAAGACCTTAATAGGCGAGTTATGGAATTTGTTCTTGATTTGGACGTGGGTAAGACACGTCGTCAACTCACCGAGTTGCGTAGAACAAGGAACAAGATTGAAAATGACTGGAAGGAACGTCGTAGAGAGCTTCTGCGGGACGGTCCTTCTACAGTCAAGGTTGACGGGATTCCATTGCTGCCTACACCAGAGTTTGCGGAAAATGGAATCGTGGAAGTGCGAGTTTTCCATAATGGTGAGTGGGTGTCTATTGAGGATGCCGAAAAACTGATAAATGACGAAATTCAGGAAATAGAGACTAAAGAGCTTTCTCCAGTTTCAGAGGCGTCCGAAGCCTTGCAGGCTCAACTCGAAGTTTTGGAAGCCGAACTGGGTGACAAGTTGGCCGAGTTGTCAATTGCCAGTAATGATTACAAAATTTCCATTTCCGAACGAAATGCACTAAGCGCAAGAATTTTTTCTTTGAAAGAGGACTTGGTTCAGAATCAGGATTCTCTAAAGCTAAAGAAATTCGGCTCAATTCTTGGAGAGAGCGTGGCATTCGAAACCTGCCCAACTTGCCACCAAGGATTGGAGCACGAACTCCTTCCCGATGCGAAAACGAGCGCTATGGGTCTTGAGGAGAATATTGTTTTCATCAAATCTCAGTTGAAACTATACGAAGCTTTATTGGCCAACGCTGAAGTGGATTTGAGAGCCGCAGTTACACTGATGAAATCTTTGCGCGAAGAGATTGAAGCTATTCGTGCCAGCATTCGTGCTGTGAAAACAGACTTGGTTCGACCCGGTTCGACCTTTTCCCGTGCTGATCTGGAGCGCGCCGTTCGACTCGGCGGAAAGCTTGCGTCGTGGAGGCAACAAGAAGAAAGCGTCGCTGAAGAGTTAGATCAATTCAAGGAACTTGCGTCGCTTTGGGTTGAAATCAGAGGGCAATTGGCCGACTTAGGTGTTGCAGAACTTTCAGGTTCAGACAGACGGAAGCATTTGGCTCTTCAGGCTACGACACAGGCTCTACTAAAAGAGTTTAATTTCACCACATTCGAGCCTCAAGAGATTACAATTTCGGATACCGATTTTCGACCGCAGGTTCTCCGCCAAGCTGAAGACGGCGAGTTGGTGGAGCGCGAAATTGGCTTTGAAGTCTCTGCTAGTGACGGTATCCGGCTAAAGTGGGCCTATTATCTTTCGATACTGATAGTGTGTCGGGATTTTGGTGGGAACCACATAGGATTTCTGGTCTTTGACGAGCCGGGTCAGCAGCAGATGAAAGAAGTTGACCTTTCGTCAATGCTGCAATGGGTGGCTAGGAACGTATCGGACAAGATGCAGGTCAATATCTCTACATCTGAAAACCGTGATCGGGTCCGGTCCGCTTTGGGCGGTTCTCCTGCGACGTTGAGAGAATTTGAAGGCTATGTATTAAAGCCGATTGGTTCCACTTAGACTGCGATGGGGCCTTGTTGCACAAATCGGCTGATGTGCGAGCTTCCCCCTTCCCCGGACGGACTTACTCTACGGGCTCTGTGGCGGGTATTCCAAGTGCCGTGTAGCCGTTGAGCACGGCGATACGCACCTGCAGCTCGGCGACCTGGCGCTCGAAGTTTCTCGCCATCAGGGATTGGCCGAGCAGCTTGATGCAGTTCATCTTGCTCTCGACACGGCTCCGGCGGTGGTATCCGCTCCACCGTCGCCAGATGGCGCGGCCCAGGTATTTCGAGGCGCGCAGCGCTTCGCAGC
>NZ_JAKFZM010000113.1:0-1726 GCF_021654205.1 Leisingera sp. MMG026
ATTTGCGGGCGATGCGCGGCTTCACCCGGTTTCCGGGGCATGCGCCGGATAGCGCGACGCCGGAGGAGTTGCGGGCATTTCAGCTTGATATGAAGGAACGGGGCGTTGGTGCGCCAACCTTCAATAACCGGTTGACGGTGCTGAGCTTCTTCTATGCAACCAGGTGTCTGCGCCCGGAGAGTGAAGGCGGAAAAGAAAACGATCCTGTGAATCGTTTTCCCGCTGAACGCGGCACATGCGCTATCAGCGGGCAGCCAAGAAGATCCCCTTGGTGCTGAGCGCCGAGGACGTGTCACGCCTTCTGGAAGCCGCGCCCGGACCTGGATTGCGATACCGCGCTTCCTTTAGCGTGGCTTTCGGCGTGGCGCGCGGCTTCGCCGGGGTCAGGAAGAAGGTGCCACCCCACAGGCTGAGGCACAGCTTTGCAACCCATCTGCCGGGGGCCGGGACTGATATCCGGGTCATTCAGGTTTTGCCCGGGCACGCCAAGCCGGAGACCACCACCAAAGGTGGCGGCCAGCACCTTTCAGGATGTAGCCAGCCCCCTTGATCTGCTCATGAGACGGGAGGCCAATCCCGGTCAGGCAGGGCTCAGATGCCCCGTCCCGGACTGGAGGCCGCGGATATCTTCCGCGCCCGCGGTGCTGCCTGCCGTCATGACCATGCCGGACACCTGAGCCTGCCACAGTTGAAGGTAATGTCCGCGATTGAGAGCTGCCGGACCGCAGCGCTCGGCGGGCATGTTGCGGCATGTACCAAGTGCACGCATCAGCACGTGGCCTATAACTCCTGCCGCAACCGGCATTGCCCGCACTGCCAGCGGGCGTGCGCGCGCGATTGGATGCAGGCCCGCTTGGAAGGCCTGCTGCCCGTCGAATACTTCCACGCGGTCTTTACGCTGCCAGCCCGGATCGCGGATATTGCGTATCAGAACAAGGCGGCGGCCTATGGCTTGCTGGTCAAGGTCTCGTCCCAAACGCTCCTGACCATCGCAGCCGGTCCAAAACACCCGGGTGTGAAGACCGGCATGACATCGGTTCTGCAGACGTGGGGTTCGGCAATGACCCATCACCCGCACGTGCATGTTTTCGTGCCGGGAGGCAGGCTGCCGCCAGATGGCACCCGCTGGAGCGCCTGCCGCCCAGGCGGTTTTCCTGCCGGTGAAGGTCCTGTCGAGGCTGTTTCGGCGCTTGGTCCTCGAAGGGCTGATCAGGCTGCACAAAGCAGGCGAGCTCAGGCTCTTCGGCGCTCTGGCGGGATGAGCACACCCGGATACCTTCGCTGCCCATCCCGCGCCGCTGCGCAAAACCAACCGGGCCGTTTATGCCAAACCGCCCTTCGGCGGGCCGGAAGCCGTGCTTGCCTATGTGAGCCGGTATACCCACCGGGGGGCTATCTCAAACCATGAATGGGGGATGAAGGTCATGCGCCTGCCGGCAGATGAGTTCATCCGCCGCTTGCTCAACCCTGTCCTGCCCACCGGCTTCCACTGCATCAGACACGCTGGCTTCCTCGCCAATGGTATCCGGCGCGACAGGACGGGACGGATCAGGAGCTTGCTCGGCAAAGAGCAAAACCCGGATCAGGCGTCCGAAAACGATCAGCGCACCGGCACGGATGAAGAGGACCAGCTTCGAGCTGGCCCGGAATGCGGCAGCGCGATGCGTGTCATCGAGACCTTCCTGCGCGGCCAAACTCCAAAATCCCGCGCACGCCCAAGGGAGGA
>NZ_JAKFZM010000114.1:0-1584 GCF_021654205.1 Leisingera sp. MMG026
GCGTATTCCAGTTTGATCCGGCCACCCATTCCAAAAACATCCGGCCACTGAATCCGGAACATCCGGCCACCCTTCTGACGCCCAGCTGCGAGGCACCTTTCAACTCGCTCCCTTTCGGTTTTCCCGACCGAAGGAAGCACGATGAAGAGATTGCCGATGCGGAAGATACGAGACGTACTGCGATTTTCAGCCGAGGGTTTATCGACCCGCCAGATGGCGTCGAGCTTGGCGATTGGCCGCACCACGCTGCAAGGGTATCTGGATCGCGCTCATGAGGCAGGCTTAAGCTGGCCGCTGCCAGCGGAGATGTCGGACAGCGAGCTTGAACGACACCTCTATCCGCGCACTGCCCGGGAGGCAGCCCGGCGCGCCTCTCAACCGGACTGGTCCTGTGTCCACCTGCAGTTGCGGCGCAAGGGCGTCACGCTTTCCCTGCTCTGGGAGGAGTACCGCGCGGCCCACCCCGATGGCTACGGATACAGCCGTTTCTGTGACCTCTATTCCTGCTGGGAAGGTAAGCTGTCGCCGGTCATGCGCCAGCGCCATCCCGCAGGCGAGCGGCTGTTTGTCGACTATGCCGGTGCCACGATTGACGTGATCGACCCCGAGACCGGCGAGGTCCGCGCGGCGCAGCTGTTTGTCGCTACCCTCGGTGCTTCCAACTTCACCTTCGCCGAGGCGACCTGGACCCAGACGCTGCCGGATTGGATCTCCAGCCACGTGCGGGCCTTTTCCTTTTTTGGCGGTGTGACCGCTCAAGTTGTACCCGATAATCTTCGGGCCGGCGTCACCAAAGCCCGTTTCTACGATCCCGAGTTCAACCGCACCTACGCTGATCTGGCCGCACATTACGATACTGCCGTTCGCCAGTGGGCTTGAACCAGTGGCGCCTTCACGGGCTCACTGCCCGCGAGGCCGCGCAAACCAAGAGACAAAGCGAAGGTCGAGAGCGCTGTCCTGCTGGTCGAACGCTGGATCCTGGCACGGCTGCGCAACCGGCAATTCTTTAGCCTTGAGGAAGTAAATGCCGCCATCCGCCCGTTGCTGGACAGGCTCAGCAGCAAGGTCTCCCGCCACCTTGGCGCGAGCCGCCGGCAGCTGTTCGATCAGTTGGACAGGCCCGCCCTGAAGCCGCTGCCGGCGGAGCCTTACGTCTATGCCGAATGGAACAAGTGCCGTGCGGGGATCGATGACCACATCGCAATCGGCCGGCATTACTATTCCGTGCCGCATCAGTTGGTGAAGAAAGAGCTGTGGACCCGCATCACCGCCCGCACCGTCGAGGCTTTCCACGGCGGACAACGCGTGGCTTCTCATGTCCGCACCTCCGGCAACGGACAGCACTCCACTCAGCGGGATCTTATGCCCGCCCATCACCGGTTCCGCGAAGATTGGACGCCGCAGCGTATCCATGCCCGGGCCGCCCGGGTGGGCCCCAATGTGGCGATCTTCGCCGAAGTGGTGATGCGCGGGCGCAAGCACCCCGAACAGGGCTACCGCACCTGCCTGGGCGTGATCCGGCTGGCCGACAAGTTCGGCCGGGAACGCCTCGACGCCGCCTGCAAGCGGGCACTCGAGATCAAC
>NZ_JAKFZM010000115.1:0-1545 GCF_021654205.1 Leisingera sp. MMG026
CCGCCGATTCCGTGGAAAAACACCCGCTCGCGGGCGCAGAATTTCGTTGCTTGAGTTGGGCGCGAGCGCCTGTCCTATCAGGCTTTGCGCGTTTGCTGCGGTGCAGGAAAGATCTTGGCCAATTTGCGGATGTTTTGGGCGGTTGCGGCGAGCAGGAATTCGTCATTTGCACCGCATGGGCCACGTAGTCGAAGCCTTCCGAGGCCGAGGATGCGCTTGAGGTGCGCGAAGAGCATCTCGACCTTCTTCCGGAGCTTCATGGAGATATCGTAGTGCTTGGTCTTAGCGATGTCTCGGGCGACCTGGCGGGCGTCTTCGTGTTCTTCGCGAGTGATCGATCTGGCGTCTGCGTTCGGGCAGCATTTCGCCTTGGACGGGCAGGCCTGGCAGGTCAGTTTTAGGGCACGGTATTTAGTTCTGCCCTGTCCGGTAGGCCCTCGATTCGGATCGGAATAGTTCCGCCGGAACTGCTTCAGCTCTTGCCCCTCGGGGCAGATGTATTGGTCGTTCTCTGCGTCCCACTCGAAGTCAGCCCGGCTCCAGGTGCCGTCGCTGCGGCCAGATTTGTCGAAGACGGGGATGTGCGGGTTAATCTTGCGTTCAACCAGCCAACCCAGCATCGGCCCGGTGCCATAGGCCGTGTCAGCGATCAGGCGTTCGGGATGCAGGTCGAACTTCTCTTTGACCCGCTTCAACATGGTTTTTGTCGACCCGACCTCGGCTTGCCGGATGGAACGGGTGGGTTCCACATCCAAGATGACACCATGATCCGTGTCGATGAGATAATTGTCGGAATAGCTGAAGAATGCAGGGCCTTTACGGGCCGCTGTCCATTGGCTTGCGGGATCAGAATGCGAGGTGAACTTGGGTTGCACCTCGCTGGCGGCGCCAAAAGCGGCCTCGTCCAGGGTGTCGAGATACTCGCGCACGGCGCGGGGCGCATCGGCGGGATCGATTTGTCCCGCGTCCCAGTTCGCTTTCGGCGTGGAGTTCTGCTTGTTCGCATCGGCTTCGATCAGGCTGGCATCAATCGCCATGCGCTGGCCGCTGACCAGACCTTCTTGGATACACCGGGCGACAGTCGTCTCGAACAGGTGCCGCAGCAGTTCGCTTTCTCGAAACCGACCGTGGCGGTTCTTGGAAAAGGTTGAGTGATCCGGAACCCGGTCGCTCAGATCGAGCCGACAAAACCACCGATAGGCGAGGTTCAGATGCACCTCTTCGCAAAGCCGCCGTTCCGACCGGATGCCGAAGCAATAGCCGACCAGGAGCATGCGGATCAGCAACTCGGGATCAACGGATGGACGGCCCGTGTGGCTGTAGAAATCCGCCAGATAGGCGCGGACGTCAGTCAAATCGACGAAGCGGTCGATGGACCGAAGAAGGTGATCCTGAGGGACATGATCTTCCAGCGAGAACTCGTAGAACAGCGACAGCTGCGCCTCCTGCCTTGGTCCCATCATCGCCGATCCTCCAACCCATTGCAGGAATTGAATCAGTAGTTCAGGCCGCAATCAAGGAGGAGTTTTTCAACAAAATACGCCC
>NZ_JAKFZM010000116.1:0-1519 GCF_021654205.1 Leisingera sp. MMG026
TGTTGTAGAACGTCAGTCAAAACTGACTCAATGCGAGCCCTTTCTTGGGGAAAATGGCCCACACTCGCCAGGCATTTCCACCCCATGTGTCAAGCATTTCTGACCCAAACCGAACCTTCACCGCGAGCCAGGCAAAAGGCCGGCAGAGCCGGACAAGGACGAAACCGCTCTCGCGGTACTGGCGCTTGTGGCGTGTGTTGCGCGTTGATGTGTGTGGCGTGGATTTTGCGAACTAACGCACCTGTCTGACGATTGGGACCTTCTCAATCTAATGACAGGAGGGTCTGATGACCGATCAATATGTTCCCAAGCTGCGCCAACGTTTTCTTGAAGATATGCGGATCAAGGGTCTGCAGCCGAAGACACAGACGATGTACCTGCGTGCGATGCGCGATTTCACGCGGTTTCTGGGGCATGCGCCGGATAGCGCGACGCCGGAGGAACTGCGCGCGTTCCAGCTTGATATGAAGGAGCGCGGCGTTGGTGCGCCGACCTTCAACAATCGGCTGACGGTGTTGAGCTTTTTCTATGCGACCACGTGCCCGCGCCCGGAGATGAAGCGGCACATGCGATTCCAGCGTGCGGCGAAAAAGATCCCCGTCGTGCTGAGCGCTGAAGAGGTCACACGCATCCTCGAAGCCGCACCCGGGCCGGGGCTCCGCTACCGGGCCGCCTTCAGTGTGGCCTATGGCGGCGGGCTCCGGGCGAGCGAGGTCACGCATCTTAAGGTCGGCGACATCGACAGCGACCGGATGCTGATCCGGGTTGACCAGGGCAAGGGCCGCAAGGACCGGCATGTGATGCTGTCGCCGAGCCTGCTGGAATTGCTACGGGATTATTACCGCGAAGCGCGGCCCGCAGGCTGGCTCTTTCCCGGCCGCAACCGGGTCGATCCGATATCGACCAAACAGTTCAACCGGGCTTTCAGCGTGGCGCGCGACTTCGCCGAGATCAAGAAGAAGGTGTCGCCCCGCACGCTCCGGCACAGCTTTGCGACCCATCTGCTCGAAGGTGGAACAGACATCCGGGTGATCTATTACCCGGCAGTCGATACGCAGTATCGATGAGAGGGCAGGTGCTGCTGGGGCATGCCAAGCTGGAGACAACGACGATTTACACCAAGGTGGCAACCAAGACGATCCAGGATGTTACCAGCCCACTTGATCTGCTGGTGAGCCGGAAGGCTGGTTCCGGCTGACTTCGGCCCCATGCCTCGGCCAATACTGGAGATTGCGGATATCTTCCGCGCCCATGGGCCTGCCTATCGCCGTGACCATGCCGGGCACCTGAACCTGCCTCAGTTGAAGGTGATGTCCGCAATCGAGACCTGCCGGACCGCTGCGCTGGGTGGCCATGTTGCCGCCTGCACCAAATGCGGTCACCAGCACATCGCCTATAACTCATGTCGCAACCGGCATTGCCCCAAGTGCCAGGGTGCTGCGGCGCAGGATTGGATGCAGGCCCGCATGGAAGACCTGTTGCCGGTCGAGTACTCCCATGTGGTCTTCACGATGCCCGC
>NZ_JAKFZM010000117.1:0-1480 GCF_021654205.1 Leisingera sp. MMG026
CCCGTTCTCGTCTTCCACCGTCTGCGCTAGAAGAGAGTTGGCCCTCGTAAGGGCCTCCTCGTAGTGATTGTTGATGACGTCCAGCAGCCAAAGCTCGCTATCGTCTTGAAGCTCGAAGTACACATCCTTCATCAGATGATCTCCACTTCTCCGAATGGACCGTCACGGTCGAGATAGTCGCTGACGCGCACCGGCTCGAAGTCAGGCCCATAGATCCTGCCGCGCTCGATCCAGTATCCAGGCTTGACCCAGATCGCTCGCGCAAAGTCTTTGCCACCCCATTTGACCTTGGTTTTCTCCCACTCGAGGTCATCCATGAGATGCTTGGTTTGGTTCATGTTTGCATTGAGGTTCTTACGAACGAACTCAACCACGTCCGCTTCAGGCAGAACAACAAGGCCGGAGTCGTTGAGCAGTTCCTCAAGCTGGTCGACGATGGTCTGGCGGCTAGCCTGCTGAAGCCGCTTCATGATCGGCGTCTGGTGGTCAGCGATGTTCAGGCTCTTGGCATTGAAGCCCTCAGGAAGCTCCCTCTGCATCAGCGCGTTATAGAGTCGTGCCACGTTTGCCGGTTCATCCAAGAACTCATGCACTCGACCGACAAGCGATGAGAACCCATTGGCTCGAGGGCCGCCCGACCGGCCATCGTGATTTACGTCGATGACCAGATAGCGCCGTTCGCCTTCCTCCATCCACGTCGGTGCGTAGTTCGAAGTAAAAAGGAAACAGCAGCACTGCTTGGCCCGCTCAGCCTCGAGACCTTTCCGTTCGATGAGCACGTGCGGATCGGTGATGAAGGTTTTGATAGCGTTCGCCTGAGTTGACCCTGGTTTGATCTGAGTTTCCTCGCAGATCACCAGCTTGCTCGTGAGAACAGTAGCGTTGAACTGCTGGGTAAGCTTGCTGATGTTGTTCTGCGTGACCGAATTTCGAACCCCGAAAAGCTCGGTGAGGATGCGAGCGGTCGTGCTTTTGCCAGTGCCCTTGCCACGTGAGTAGAGGAACGGCGCCCATGCTGGCTTGTCTCCTTCGTTCTGCAGGCTCCAAGCAGTCCAGTTCAGAAAAGCTCCTCGGTCCTGCTCGTTCTGGAAGAATTGATCGAAGAACTCGCCAACGACGTCGAGGTCAGCGGAGTTCACCTTGAGGCTCCGATATTCCGGTTCGCTCCAGGTGTTGGCGGAAACCGTGCCCCGTTTCATGACGATACGGTTAGGGTTGCCCGGTTCGCAGATGGTAGCGCCGCTCCAGACCTGAAAGCTGCGTGCCCGGTCAGTGTGCCGCGTGTCGATGAGCAACTTGAATAGCGACTTGATGATACCGTTATTCAGAGGAAGGTTCGGATGCTCCTCCGCGATCAGGTTCAGGATCTTCATCTCGACGTCCACGCGGGACAGCGGTGTGCCCAGATGCTCGATGTCGTAGAACTTGTTATCGCGGCGAACGATCTGGCTGCCATAGGCTGCGGCGAGGAACTTGACGT
>NZ_JAKFZM010000118.1:0-1412 GCF_021654205.1 Leisingera sp. MMG026
TTACGAGTTCTCTCTGGAGGAGCATGTCCCGTAAGATCATCTGCTGCGATCACTTGACCGGCATCTCGATCTGAGCAGCATCCGGGGTCATCTGGCGGGTTTCTACAGCCGCACGGGCCGACCATCGGCCGATCCTGAACCAATGATCCGCATGCTTGTGGTTGGCTACTGCTTTGGCATCCGATCCGAACGGCGGCTTTGCGAAGAGGTGCATCTGAACCTGGCCTGCCGCTGGTTTTGCCGCCTTGATCTGACTGACCGCATCCCGGATCACTCGGCATTCTCCAAGAACCGGCACGGCCGCTTCCGCGACAGTGATCTGCTGCGTCATGTTTTTGAGACGACTGTTGAAAGATGCGTGCCGGAAGGGCTTGTCGGTGGCCAGGGGGTCGCCGTGGATGCCAGCCTGATTGTTGCGGATGTTCAGAAGCAGAACTCCAGCAATCCCGAAGAATGGGTGGCCAGGGAGATCGATCCCAATGATATATCACGGGCGGTGCGCGAGTATCTCGGCACTCCCGATGACGCAGCATTCGGTGCGGCCGGTGAGACAACACCCAAGTTCACGGCACATGCCGATCCCGCCAGCCAATGGACCGCGGCTCGCAAAGGACCTGCATTCTTTGCCTATTCAGACAATTACCTGATCGACACGGATCATGGGATCATTCTTGACGTGGATGCCAGCCGCTCGTTCCGGCAGGCAGAGGCGGGTGCCATGCGCAAGATGACCGGCCGGACGGAAGAGCGCTTTGGCCTGAAGCCTGATCGGGCCGCAGCGGACACCGCCTATGGCTCATCTGATAATCTGGTTTGGCTGACGCTCAAGCGGAAGATACTCCCGTTCATTCCGGTCTTTGATCATTCAAAGCGCAAGGATGGCATCCGGTCGCGATCCGACTTCACATGGGACGAAGAAAATGACCGCTACATCTGCCCGGAAAGTAAAGAACTGCGCCACACCCGGCGAAATTATTCTGATCCCAGAAGACACAACCCCAAGCCCGGCCGCCGCCAGTACCGCAGCTCAAAACTCGACAGCCAGACCTGCCTATCGAAGCAGAAATGCTGCCCCGACACTGCAACGCGCAGCATCAATCGAGACAAATATGAGATCGTGAGAGACTTCGCCCGGCTCTGCACGGCCTCCGGCTACAACCCGACCGCCCAGAGGCGGCGTAAGAAGGTCGAATTGCTCTTCGCGCACCTCAAACGCATCCTCGGGCTGGGGCGGCTCCGGCTACGAGGCCCATGTGGCGTCCAGGACGAGTTCACCTTAGCAGCCACCGCCCGGAACCTCAGGAAACCGGCCAAACTGAAGCCAATAGTGCCTGCCGCTGCGTAAAAAGAGCGGTGCAACCACAGATTACTCCAGGAAATCAGGTCCATAACCCCGGGTATGCCGCCAAAAA